>JBEKNN010000080.1:0-31916 GCA_049522755.1 Bryobacteraceae bacterium
GTCGGCTACGGACCCGGCGGCGAATCCCATTCTGCGCGCGGCGGCCAGTCTCGGAATCCCATTCTTCAAGCCGGGATATTGGAAATACACAACGGGGCCGGTGGAAGCGCGCGTGAAGGAAGTGGGCGCGGATGTGCGCCGCCTAGCGATGCTGGCGGCCGAGCACCGGATCGCCATGGGCCTGCACAACCACTCGGGCGCCTACGTAGGCGAAGCGGTGTGGGATACCTGGGAGATGATTCGCGATCTGGACCCGCGCTGGACCGGCTTCTACTACGACCCCGGCCACGCGGCGATTGAAGGCGGCCTGGGCGGGCACGATGTGAGCATGCGATTGGCGCTGCCCCGTCTGAAGATGGTGGCGGTCAAGGATTTCTTTTGGCGCAAAGAGGCAGGCGGGTGGAAATCGGAGTGGTGTCCAATGGGCGAAGGCGCGGTAGATTGGAAAACGGCGTTGGGCACGCTGAAGGAGGCGGGATACGCCGGGCCGATCTCAGTGCATGCCGAATACCAGACAAAGGATATGGTCGGATCTCTGCGCAAAGATCTGGCGTTCTTACGTACGGCTCTGGGGGCCGCGTGAGGCCGGCTCTCGGGATTTGTGCTTTCTTCTCAATCGCCGCCGTCTGCGCCCAGGACACCCTGCCGGGCAAGGGACTGGCGCAGCACCCGTTCCTTTATTGCGGCGAAGGCAAAGCGGCCGGCGCCGCGACGCCCGCGATCTACCTTGTGCGGGGCGGCAAGGTGGAGTGGAGCTACGCGATTGGGGCGAATGAAGAGTTGAGCGATTGCACTATGCTGTCGAGCGGCAACATCGTGTTTTCGCGGCGATGGGGGGCCAGTATCGTCACGCCGGACAAGAAGATTGTTTGGAATTACGACGCGCCGCCGGGCACTGAGATCCACACCGCGTATCCGATTGACCGCGACCACGTACTGGTGATGCAGAACGGCGACCCGGCGATGCTGCTCGTAATCAATATCCTGACGGGAAGTACGGAGCAGCAGGTGGCGCTCGACGTCAAGGATGCGAAGAACGTTAACGGTCAGTTCCGGCATATCCGCATGACGCCCAACGGGCGATATTTAGCGGCGCACATGGACCTCGGCAAAGTGGTGGAGTACACCGAGGACGGCAAAGCGGTGTGGAGCGTGAACGCACCGGCGCCGTGGGCCGCGATCAGGCTGAAGAACGGGGACACGCTGATCAGCGGCAATCAGTATGGCTACGTTCGGGAAGTGGACGGCGCGGGCAAGACAGTGTGGGAAATCAATCGGGACGACCTGCCCGGAATCACGCTGCACACGGTGCAGGAAGTGAGCCGCCTGGAGAACGGCGATACGCTGATCAACAACTGGAACGGCAGCGCGTCCGCGGCGGAGAAGCTGAACACCGTGCAACTGATCGAAGTGACGCCCGATAAGAAGGTGGTCTGGGCGCTGCGCGATTACCAGGATCTGGGCCCGGCTTCGTCGACGCAGTTGCTGGACGAGCCGGGGCTTCCCGAGAAGCGCGAATTGCAGCGATAAGATGGATAGCGCGCAGGCCATTCGGTGATGGTCAGGTTGGCTGCGCGGAAAACACTTCGACGAATTAGGAAACGGAACCCTGGGTAGGACACTGCGTCATGACAATCTTCTTACGGTCGACCATTGCCCTGTCTGCAATCTGCGCGATCGCCTCACTCACCGCGGCAGACGAGCCGAAGTTCGAAGCGGCGTCGGTGAAGCGGACGGACCAGTGCATCAGTAGCAACTCCCTGGGCCCAGGGACGGTCATATTGAAGGGCGACCCTCTCAAACCGATTCTCATGGAAGCCTTCAACTTGAGGAGGTACCAGATCGTCGGACCTTCCTGGCTGGATGAGTACTGCTTCGAGATCTTCGGCAGAGTGCCGGAAGGCGTGGCCAAAGATCGGATTCCGGCGATGCTTCAGGCGTTGCTGGTGGAAAGGTTCAAGCTCGCCTCCCACAAAGAGGATCGCCCGAGCCCGGTGTATGCGCTGATCGTGGACAAGAACGGCCCGAAATTCAAGGAGGCCGATTCGACTTCGCAGCGTCCGGGCGTGCCACCTGGCGCGGTGATGTTCCGGTTTGGCGCAGCCGGGTTCAAAGGGGCCATGACCATGGCGTCGCTTGCCCTTCGTCTTTCGAACAGACTGGACCATCCAGTGCAAGACTTTACCGGGCTCAAGGGAACATACGACATCGACCTCTCCTGGACGCCGGATCCGGCCTTCGAACGGCCGGCGCCGAACCCGGGCGCTTTCGCAGACGCACACCCAAATGCCGACCTCCCACCCGCTCCTGCAGCGGACCTCCTCACCGCCATACGGGAGTCGCTGGGATTGAGGCTGGAGCCGCGCAAGGAACCGGTGGAAGTCCTGGTGATCGACCACATCGAGCGGGTCCCAACTGAGAACTGATTACACCAGGCGCTCCGTCCGGCAACGCTTCCGCGATGGGAATCGCGTAAGGGACCCCACTCGCAACTGCTTTATCTCGTATGGATTCGTCCAATTGCCGACTTATAGGATGACGAGGCAGCCACGGACTGCGGTAGAGTACCACTGGACAGGTTAAGCCGGTCTTCTCATGAGAAAACTCCATATCGGGATCATAGACATCGTTTCCAGGGGTCCCACGAACGCCTTGTATGCCCGCGTCATGAATCCCAATCTTGCCAGCATCATGCCGCAGGTAATCGGCGTGTGGTGCAAGGAGGAGGGACACGACGTTACTTTCGTCTGCTATACCGGCTGTGAAGACCTGTTGAAGGAGTTACCGTCCAAGGTCGATCTGGTCTTCATCGGAGCCTTCACCGAGGCGGCTCATACCGCATATGCCCTGAGCAACCTGTTCCGTGCGCGGGGCGCCATCACCGCGATTGGCGGCCCGCACGCCCGTTGCTACCCGGACGACGCTGTGCGGTACTTCGATTACGTCCTGGGCTTTACCGATAGGGAGACGCTCCGCGATGTCTTAAAGGATTGCTGCGAACATCGGCCGGTTGGTATGCACATCGCGGCCGGGCAGCAGCCTAAGACGCTTCCAGGCGTGCGCCAGCGCTGGCAGTTTATCGAACCCACTCTCAAGAAAGCGCCTCTCATCAAGTTCGTTCCCATGCTCGGCAGCCTGGGGTGTCCGTATACGTGCAGTTTCTGCATCGATGCGGCCGTGCCCTATCAGCCTATGGATTTCGATGAGATTCAAGAAGACCTGAGGTTCCTGCTGACTAAGTTCAAGCGGCCCATGGTAGGTTGGCACGATCCCAATTTCGGCGTCAGGTTTAACGATTATATGGAGGCGATTGAGCGAGCCGTGCCTCCGGACCGTATCGACTTTATCGCCGAAAGCAGTCTGTCTCTTCTTTCCGAGCCGCACCTGCAGCGGCTCAAGCACAATGGGTTCAAAGCTCTGCTGCCCGGCGTTGAATCCTGGTTCGATTTGGGCAATAAGTCGAAGACGGGCGCACAGCGCGGCATCGAGAAGGTCCGTCAGGTGTCCGAGCACGTCAATCTGATCTTGAGCTACATACCATACGTGCAGACTAACTTCGTGCTGGGGCTGGATAGCGACGAAGGCGTGGAGCCCTTTGAACTTACCAAACGATTTCTGGACCTGACTCCCGGCGCATTTCCGGGCTATTCGCTGCTGACTGCGTTCGGCCGCGCCGCGCCGCTCAACCTGGATTATCAGCGGGCCGACCGCGTGCTGCCCTTTCCCTTCCATTTCCTGAATAACAACCAGGCCATGAATGTCAGACCCAGGAATTATTCCTGGAGTGACTTCTATGACAACGTCATCGGCCTGACCCGGTATTCCTTCTCATGGGAAGCTATTATGCGCCGCTTCCGCGCGACGCAAGGGCTGACCTCGCGGGGCATGAACCTGGTGCGGGCTATCTCGACCGAGGGATTTGGAAGAATCAGGTACCACACAGACATTCGTCGGCGGCTGGAAGAGGACCCGCAATTTCGTCCCTATTTCGAACAGGAGACCACCCAGCTACCCCGGTTTTATCTTGACCTCGTACGTAGAGACTTGGGTTTTCTGTGGAAGTGGCTTCCGGAAGGGGCGCTGTATCACGATCCCAACGCTTATTTGAAGGCGGAGCGGAGCATACAAATAGGCGCCGCCCACTATTGAGCAACTCCTCCTGTACGGCCCGGCGGCCGCGCTGGCCTGCGCTCCTCAAGACAGGCGCGGCCCAGGGGCGTAATCCTGACCATCCACCGTCCGTTCACTGCGGCCCGCATGACCAGTTCCCGATCGTTCGCATCCTCCCATACCGGAAGCTTGGGGCATGACGTGCGCCAGGCATCCATCGCCTCTTCGTAGGTCCTCTCGCCACTTGCCACCCATTCGAGAAGGTCGAGGATCAGCGTCTCTACTGTTGTATCGCTCATGTGTATCGCTCATGTGTATCGCTCATGTGTATCGCTCATGTGTGTCGCTCATGTGTATCGCTCATGTGTGTCGCTCATGGATTTCTTCCACTCGCCGCGAGCGCGGCACCCCTGACAAGTTTGACAGGTCTTTTTGAAGTTATTGTAACTGAGTCGCCACTGTGTCTGGCCGTAGTTAGTTATGGCTCCGGCGGTATCGGCGGCAAGATTCCCAACTCCACGTAAATGGGATGCACCGCGCGGCGCAGGCGCGGCAGCCTCCAGGCGAACCATGCCGCGCCGCACAGGCACAGGGTTCCTCCGCCCATAATGGTCAGCGGCGCTCCTACCTTAGCCGCGATAGCGCCGGCGCCGAGACTGCCGAAAGGCGCGACCCCTTGCAGCGCCATCGAGTAATACGCCATCACGCGGCCGCGCTTGTCCTCCTCGACGATCGTTTGCAGGATGGTATTGCTCGAGGCCATCTGCCGCATCATTCCGTAGCCCGCGGCAGCCACTGCCAACAGCGAGAGCCACAGCACGTGTGAAAGTCCGAGGCCGATCAACCCCACGCCGAACAGGCTGGCGGACCACACGATCACCCTTCCCAGCCCCAACACGCTTCGGCGCATGGCCAGCGTGACCGCGCCCGAGAGCGCTCCCAGCCCCGCCGCCGACATCAGGAATCCCAGCGTGTGGGCGTTGCCGTGCAGAATGGCTCTGGCGAAGATGGGCATCAGCACGGTATAAGGCATCCCGACCAGGCTCACCAACGTCAGGAACAACAGCACCGAGCGGATAGGCGCCGATTCCTTCACGTAGCGCCACCCGTCGCCGATTTCCGAGGTGAGCGGCCGCGAGACACCGCGTTCGCGCGCCGGCACCACCCTCATTGCCAGCAGCGACGCGATCACCGCCATGTAGCTGAAGCCGTCGATCAGGAAACAGTACCCCTCGCCCACCGTGGCGATCAACACGCCCGCTATGGCCGGCCCGATCAGGCGCGCGCCGTTTACCATTGAGGAATTCAGCGCGATGGCGTTGCCAAGGTCCTCGCGGCGCTCGATCATCTGCACCACGAAGCTCTGCCGCGCCGGCATGTCGAACGCGTTGATGGCGCCTTGCACCAGTGCCAGCGCGACGATTTCCCAGACGGTGATAATGCGGCCCAGCGCCAGCGCCGCCAGCGCAAACGATTGCAGCATGGAGAGGATCTGGGTGACCACCAGGGTGCGATGCCGATCCCAGCGGTCCACCCACACGCCGGCGAACAGAGTCAGAAAGAGAATGGGGATCTGGCTGGCGAAACCGGCCAATCCCAGTAGAAAGGCCGAACCGGTGAGGCGGTAAACCAGCCAGCTGGTGGCCACGCGGGTCATCCAGGTGCCAATCAGGGAAACGGTCTGGCCTTCAAAAAACAGCCGGTAATTGCGCGAACGGAGGGCCCGCATCAGCAGGCGCCAGCGCGCCGTGTTGGGTTCGTCCGTGCTCAACTCCGAATTGGCAGGCATTTGAAGCGCCGATCTCCAACAGGCAACACATGCGTCGACGCGGCGCAGGTTTCAGACGAGCGCATTGGCAACTACCGGACGCCAACACGTATGGTAGCGTGGCGTGCACAGGGTTATAATCACCCGCCAAACCCGCGGTTATAATCAATCGGTGCACTCCATTCTTATCTTTCTCCTCGCAACCGGCTGCCTTTCCGCCGCCGATTCCGTACTGACGCGCGTAGCCGCGCACGCGGACCGCTTCGGCGTAGTGTCGCGGCAGATCTGGGAAACGCCCGAGATGGGCTTCCACGAAAACAAGAGCTCGGCGCTGCTGCAGCAGGAGCTTCGCGCCAACGGCTTTGAGGTGACCAGCGGCATGGCGGGCATGCCCACCGCGTTCACCGCGTCCTTCGGCAGTGGCAAGCCGGTGATCGCGATCATGGGCGAATTCGACGCGCTGCCGGGCCTTTCGCAAAAGGATTCGCCCGAGCAATCGCCCGTTGTGCCGGGCGCGCCGGGCCACGCCTGCGGGCATAACCTGTTGGGATCCGCGTCCGCTCTGGCCGCCGTGGCGGTCAAAGAGGAGATGCAGGCGCGCGGCCTGAAGGGGACCATCCGGTATTACGGGACACCGGCTGAGGAGGGCGGCGGAGGCAAAATCTATATGATCCACGCCGGCCTGTTCCGCGATGTGGACGCGGTACTGGCGTGGCATCCCAGCGACTCCAACGAAGTCAACCTGCATTCCTCGCTGGCGAATAACGGAGGCAGGTTCCGTTTTTACGGCGTGGCGTCGCATGCCGCCGCGGCCCCGGAGCGCGGCCGGTCGGCTCTCGACGGGCTCATGATCATGCTGAATGCGGTTGAGTTCCTGCGCGAGCACGTGCCCCAGGAAACGCGCATCCATTACATCATTACCAATGGCGGCAGCGCGCCCAACATTGTGCCGGCGTTCGCCGAAGCCAATCTGGTCGCGCGGAATCCCGACGCTCAAGTGCTGAACGGTATTTGGGAACGCATCCTGAAGTGCGCTCAGGCAGGCGCTCTGGCGTCGGAAACGCGCATGGAATTCGAGCAGGGGACCAATTACTCCAACGTTCTGCCGAACGATGCTCTCTCCGAAGTCCTGGGCCGCGCCATGCAGAAGGCGGGCGGATACGAGTTTACGCCGGAGGAGCGCCGGTTCGCCGAAGGCATCCAGAAGACGCTGGGGGCGCCGGTGCACAGACAGGGTCCGGAGAAGGTCCAGGTGGATAAATCCGAAGGTTCCGGGCCGGCATCCACCGACGCGGGCGACGTGAGCTGGGTGGTTCCCATGGGGCATTTCACCGCGGCTACTTTCGCGCCGGGAGTGGGCGCTCACACATGGCAAGCGGCGGCGTGCGCCGGAAGCAGCATCGGGCGGAAAGGCATGGTGGTGGCGGCGCGGACGCTGGCGCTTGCGGCGGTGGAGCTGTTTGAGAAGCCGGCGGAACTGCAGACGGCCAGGGCCGCATTCGAAGAGCGTCTGGCTGGACGGCGCTGGACCACGCGCATTCCGGCGGATAGCAAACCGCCGCTCGACTACGCGGTGAAATGAGAGTGCCGCATTTGGCTGCCGGCGGGCAGACCACTCGCTAAATCCAGCCGGGGCAGGCGCACGCCGCAAGCTCCCCCGTTGCCGCGAAAAAAGATTTGGTTGTTCGTGAGGGGATTCCTTTCCCAACGTCGCATTACCAGTTGAGGAAGGGATTCATCCAATGATCTGCAACCAACCGCTAAGACTTCTGCTGCCGATGGCGCTGCTGTGCGCCGCGGCAAATGCCTCAATCGTTTTCAACTTCGATGGCGATAGCCTCGGCGCGTCCACAACTTTCACGGACACAGTCGACGGCCTTTCCGCCACGTTCTCAAGCTCCGCCGATCCCGGTGGGTTTGTGGTTTACCCGACTATGTTCGAAACCCTGACCGGTAATGTGCTGGGCGATCCGGGTCCGGCGTTCGCGGACAATCTCGCGCTCGACGTCGGCTTCAGCGAAAATCTTTCGGCGATCGAGCTGGATTTTGCGACCTCCGACTTCATCACGCCCTCGCCCTTCACGGTCACCGCTTATGAGAACTCGGCCCTTGTGGGTTCGACAACCTCCACTGGACAGTTTCTCTCCGGCTTCAACTTCCCCGAAGGCGAAATTGCGTTTGCCGGGGCCGCCTTCAACCAGGTGGTAATCTCATCGGCCGCTACCGACTTCGCGGTCGACAACATCAACGTAAACCCCACTCCCGAGCCGGGGACTCTTACCTCGATTGGAGCCGGTCTGCTTCTCTTAGTTATCGGCTCAGTACGGCGGCGCAAAGCCGCGCGCGAATAGTTACAAGCAGCTTTCCATCCAATAACAATTTCAAAGGAAGAAGAACATGAATACACCAATAGCATTCGTACGCCCGGGGAGCTTCGGAACCGCGGTTTTCGCTCTCCTCTCACTGTCAGCTACGCTGGCCGCACAGAGTAACCAAAGCGTCTTTCCCTTGCTGCCGCCGTCGGTATCCACCATTCCCTCGAACGGCGACGTCAATCCTTACGGCGTTGCTTTCGTGCCAAAGACAATTTTGGCCGGCAGCGGTCTACAGCCGGGAGACATCCTGGTTTCAAACTTCAACGACTCGCAAAACCTTCAGGGAACCGGAACCACCATTTTGCGGGTAAACAGCTCCGGCGCGCCATCCACATTCTTCACCAGCGCTAAGGCCGGACTCACCGCCGCGCTGGGCGTGCTTTCCAACGGCTACGTGCTGATCGGCAACCTCCCAACCGCCGACGGCACTTCGGCCACAGTTCAACCTGGCCAGCTGTCGGTGCTCGATCGCAACGGAAATTTCCTTGGCACGCTCGGTACCCTGGCCGTTGTCGACGGACCATGGGGCATGGCTGTCGATGACCTCGGAAGCGCCGGATCCGGCACGGCCCATGTGTTCGTGTCGAACGTGCTGAGCGGCGTGGTGTCGCGCTTTGACATAACCTACACCCCAACAGCACTCGGCGCAACGGCGCTGACGCTCGCTGTGGGATTTAACCACAGGTTCGACCCGGCCGCGCTGGTGCTGGGACCATCCGGCCTTGTCTACAATGCAACCAACGACACGCTGTACGTCGCCTCTTCCTCGGACAACGCAATTTACCAGATTCCGACAGCCACCGCGCCTCACACGGCGCCCGTTTCCGCCTCGCTGTTCTTTCAGGATTTCACGCACCTGCACGGTCCTCTCGACCTTGTGATTCTGCCCAACGGCCACTTTATGGTGGCCAACAGCGATGGCTCCAACGCCGATCCGAATCAGCCCAGCGAACTGGTTGAATATAACGCGACAGGCCAGTTCCTGGCGCAGATGCCGGTCGATCCGAACAACGGCGGCGCCTTTGGCCTCGCAGTGAACAATTTGGGCTGGGGCACAATCCGGCTGGGCGCGGTTGACGATAATACCAACACACTGAACATCTGGACGACAGTCATTCCGTAAAGTCACCCAGTCGGTCCCTGCCATGCGCTCCGGCTCCAATGCCGGAGCGTTTTTCTTTTTCACATGCTATTGCGGCCACTCTCGCCGGGCATCGCCGGGCGCAGAGCATTCGCCGCCCCGGTGGGCCTTCACGAGCGTGCCGTCAATGTCCGTTCGCCAGCCTGTCGAGCGCCGCATAGCGTCCGCCATGCCGATCCTGCTCGGCGCGCGATTCCACATCGATGTGCATGAATTGCGCCGGACCGCTGGCGCCCACCGCCGGCCATTCCGGCAAGCCCTTCCCATTGGGATCGCCGTTTTTCACAAAGTTGGCAAAATAAGATTCCATCAGCCGCGAGACTTTGTAATCGTCCTCCGTCCACGCGAAGACTTTGTTGGTAGCGAGATTTCCCATGGCATACTCGATTTCGGCGGAGTGGACGGCCCCGCTGGGCGGAGGCGCCGGATTCGCAGGGGCATCTCCTCCACGGATGACGCCGCCCGCCAGGCCGGCAGTCGCATTGCCCATCTGCGGAGTCATGTGCGGCCGCGGCCGCGAATAGTAGTAGCGATACACCGGCTTGCCGCCGGTCTTCGCGCATAGGTCGATCCACTTCCAGGTGCTATAGGCGATGAAGCGGTCGCTGGCAAGATCGGTAGCCGCTTGCGGAACGCCGTCGTCCGTGGCCGGCTCGTAAGCCTCCAGAACTTCGCCGGCGTGCTCGCCATAGAGGCGCTGCACGGCCTTTTCGAAATTGGCGCGCGTCGGGTCGTCGTTGCCCAAAACCGCGCGTGCGTTCGATTCCGCCGAGTTCCATCCCGCCAGCAGGGGCACGTGGGCTTGGTTGCCGGCGGCGAAGGTTGCAAGCGGCGATTCCGTGAAGAAGTAGCCGTCGATGGTCGTACCAAATCGCGGCGCATCGCGCTTGCTAGCCGCTTCGAGAATCTGCTCAGTGGTCATAGCGCGCAGCGCCGCCACATTCGCCGCGCCCAGCGCCGCGGCGAACTTTACGCCCTGCTCTTCGGCTTGCGATAGCGGCACAGGAGCCAGCGCCGCCAGGATCGATCCGCTCTCGCCGATCGCGGCGGCGAACAGATCCCGCGAAAGCGGCGAGGCCATCTGCGCGCTTACGGCAATCGAGCCGGCGGATTCACCGGCGATGGTGATCTTGCGCGGGTCGCCTCCGAATGCCGCGATATTTTCGCGCACCCACTGCAGCGCAGCGGTCTGATCGAGTAAAGCCCAGTTACCCGACGCACGGTGCACCGAATCCGCCGTCAGTTCCGGATGCGCTAAAAAGCCGAACACGCCCAGGCGGTAGTTTACGTTTACGCTGACAATTCCCCTGGCCGCCATGCTCTCGCCGTCATAGCGCGGTTCGGAGCCATCGCCCGCCGCAAATCCGCCACCGTAGAAATAGACCAGCACCGGCAGGCGGGCATTGGCCGATTTCGCGGCGGTCCAAACGTTGAGATAGAGGCAATCTTCGCTCATTCCGCTAGAGCGGAAATTCATGTCGCCAAAGAGCGCCTGCTGGGTGCAGCGCGGTCCGAAGGCGATGGCCTTGCGCACGCCCGTCCATTTGGCCGGAGGCTGCGGCGGGCTCCAGCGGAGCTTCCCCACAGGCGGCTCTGCGAACGGGATGCCTTTGAACTCGCGCACATTGGTTTTGTCCTGTGGCCCCGTCCCTTCCAGGACGCCTTCGGCCACAATGACGCGGTCCGGGTGATGATTCGGGCTTGGTTCGGCGGCCCAAGCGGCGCCGACCGTTGCCGCCAACAGGGCGGTGGAGTAATAGCGGAGTTTCATAGTAGTGTCGACAAAGACTCCACCCTATCCTACATCCGCCTTATCTCCAATACAATTGCACTAACAGCGTGCTTAACCTTGGGGGCCGACGGCCTCTGAGGGCTGCCGTGGCGCACGCACTTTTGCGTGCAGCGTTCACACTCGTGTGAACGCGACATGTTCTTCGCGACAGAACCGCGCATCCCCAAAATTGTTAAGCACCCGCGCGAACAGGACTGCAAAGGACTGCTCCAGCCTGGCCACGCCGCCTACGGCTCGATTTCAAAATCCGTGGATTGCGTCACCATCGCGAACTTACTCTTGGCGAGCTTGTCGGTCACAATCACCTGCAGCACGTATTCGCCGGGAACCATGTCGCGGCCCAGCGACATGACGCCTCCCGCCGTCAGGCGTTGCGGGTCGTCCGGCGCGCCGGCGGCAGCGTTCAGCGTCGTCGGCTTCCCGGCCAGCACCTGTTCTCCATCGCGGAACAGCCTGGTTTGCGTCTCCAAATCGGGATGCTGGCCGGCGCCGGTTTTAGCGTTGATAATCTCGTAGGCATAGTCGAGACGCACCCCCCGCCGAAAGCTCCGCCGGGCGGTCCCATGCGTGACGTCCTCGCCTGGGCCCTGTCCCTGGTGAAGATCGGCCTTCGCCTGCGCCCCATCCTCTTGAAGCACGATTCCCGACAGCGCCAGATGCCCGCTTTCGACATCCGGCACCTCGACATACTGATCGGCCGAGCCACTGCCCTCCGTAGCGGCATCGCGCACGGCCGCGCGCACCACATAAGGACCGGGCCGGTTGACGGGAACGTGTATGGCGTAGACCATCCCCTTTGTCAAAGCCGCGTCATAGTTTTTGGAGGTCAACTGCAAACTGAAGGTGGTATCGACGGGCGCCAGGGCCAGGCCGTTTTCGTCGAATGCCGCAGCCGCGACATCGATCGCAGCCTTATGGTTGCCGTCCGGCTCGCTGGACCACTTCAGCTCCTTGGGGTTGAAGTAAATCAAGGCATTGATAAATGAGCCGGTCCCCCGCAGATTCCCGAAGATCGCGGTCAGGCGCGGATGAATCGAACCCGCGCTGTACGGGGATTGCAGCGCATGGACAATCTCCGCCTGGCGCGTGTGGTCCACAGGCTGATTGCCGCCGGGTTCGCCGAAGAAGCCATCGCGCGAGCGCACATGTAGGCCCGAGCCTTTCACCTTCACCTCCACCTTATGGAACTTGGGCTGGCCGTTCCCGTTATCGAAAGTATTGGCGTCGGGATGGTAGCCGATCAGGTAGTAACCGTCGCTGTCTTCCACCACTTTCCGCAGGGCGCCGGTCAGGTCGTTCGTATCGTGCAGAAACAGGCCGCCGGTTTCCTCCGATAGCGCGAACATCCCTTCCTGGGTGTGCATCATTTCCTGCTCGCGTTGCGCTGGGACTCGGGAAACCCGTCTCCGCGACATGCCTGAAGTATTATCGGCGGCCGTAATACTGTAGTCCTGCATGCCGCGCGGGTCGATGGCATGGATCACCACCGAGGCGCGGCTGGCGGCGTCGCTGAGCTGCTGGACCGCTTGGGGCACCATGTCATCGATGGTTCCCCGGAAGATCAGGCGAATGTTCTCGGTGAACAGCACCACGGACTTGCGGCCCGGAAAACCCCTCATCGCATTCACCACGAATCGGATGGCCCCCAGCGTTCCCACCGCCAGCGCCTCTTCGCGAAAATGGTCGAGGCCGGCGCCGCCGCGCATGCCGCTTCCCAATGGCGCAAAGCTGCTGATGCCGACGCGGCTTTCGCCATACTTCACCCGATCGAGCGCCGCGTACAGCAGGCGCTTATCGGTGGTGAACTGCTGCAGCGCTCCCATCCCCGCGCCGGTGCGGACAATCGCCACCAGGTCGCCGGGACGCATCTGTTCGTCGATAAAATTCCGGATGGCGTTGCGCACGGGGGGAATGCTGTCGCCGGCCAACCCCAGGTCGTCCACCACCAGCGCCAGCGTACGGCGCACTTCGGTGGGCCGCAGCACCGGCAGCGGCGGCGGCGCCTCGCCTTTCACCGGCTTGGACTGTGCGATTCTGTGGACCGGAGCCGCCGCGCCTCCCGCCGGTTTCGTGGAAACGTAAGAGAAATTGGCGATCGGCTGCGGCTTGCCGTCCTGCCAGACCTCGAAGGCTGCGGACGGAAGATCGGTGACGCGCCTGCCTCTCGAATCCGTCACGACGGCGTCCACCTGAACCAGGTTGACATCGATTCGAATTACGGTATTCGGGGCTGCGCCTGTCACAGGCGCGGACTGTGGCGCGGGGTTTTGCGCAAAGGCGACGGCCAATGCGGGGAACAATACGGTAAGTCGATTCATTGGCTGCGACCGGGGAATGCCCTCAACTCTAAAATGCGACCCTGCGGCGATTCTCTCTCACCGCTCACCGGCTGTCAACGGAGGTATCGCAGCGGCTGATCTTACTTTGCTCGAACTACAAACCTCTGCACAAGTTGTAGGGCGGACCCCCTGGTCCGCACGGGTCCCCCTGGACCCGCTCTTCGCTTAGCCGAGCCTAATCCTTTGGGTCCGTCATTGTCTGGGTCCGTCACTGTCCCCTGCCGCCGGCAGCCGCTCCCCTGCCGGCCGGGCGGACCGGAGGCACGTAGTCCACCAGCTCATCCGCTGGCCTCTTTCCGGCCCACGCGATGCCGCGGAGCAATGTCCGCTGAATCTGGTAATTCGCGAAGTCGGCGTAAGTGTGGCCCTGCATCCATACGAACGCTCGAGCCGGCTGACCACCGGGCAGCGTATGTTCGTAGGTCCACATCTGCGGCGCCACTTCGCCCTTGTGGTCGCCGGCGCTGCGCGTGGGCGCAATCACCGCGGTTGCCAGCACGTGGATGCCGGGATTCTTCGCCCACGTCATCAGGAAAAAGGATTCATCGAAAATCGTGATATCGGACATGTCCTTCATAATGGGGTCCGCTTTGTCCACCACCGTGTAGGGGATCGGCGCGTCCAGGGTGAAGTTCACCTCACCATGCTTCTTCGCCCCGCCCACGAGCGTCGCAAAATAGGCCGGATCCGGACCGCACAATGAGTCATGGAAACTAACCAGGCCGCCGCCGCGTTTGATGAACGTCTCGAGCACGCCCTTTTCGCTATCGCTCAGGAAGGCCGCGTCGCCTTTGTAAATCACGATGGCGTCGGTACGTTCGAGGTCGGCGCTGCTGGGGGCATGTAAAGCGCCATCGACGACGGCTCCGTGCTCGGTCAGAATCTTGCTCCAGTCGGCGAGAAACTGCGGATAGTCATGCTGACCCACGCCGTGGGATTTCAGGCCCGCCCAGATGTATATTCTCACGCCGTTAGCATTCTGCCCCTGCACTGGAGGAGCGCCCTGCGGTCCGGCGCCGCGTCCCGGTTGCGCCCAGGCATAGGGTTGCGCCATGACACCCAGAAGCAACAGAAATAAAGCGCCGGGCGCCAGATGCAGCATCCCCGCTTTCGGAAGTTTGCGGTCAGTTCTCGTTCGGGTGCATTTTGGTCTACGTGTCACAAGTCACCACCTGGTCCTATAGTATAGATCTTCGCGTAACTGAGCGACAGCCGCTGCGGGCAGTTGGGGCAGGAGCCGTCCAACAATGTCGCTGACTTTGATGATTCAGAGCCGCGACCGTAAGGGAGCGGATGAGATCGAATGAAGAGCGATCGGCCTCGTTCGCGCGGCTGCCTGCTGGACCGGAACGTCACGGGGGTATGACCGCCGAGACTTGGGTCGCGGTCGAATTGACCAACTGCCTCGGTGACGAGGTAACGAGAGCCATCCGCGTGAAAAGATCCGGGAAGAACGCGAAATCAACCGGAGCGACGCAAAGATCCTCAGATCTTGCAAGAATGGTGAACAGGCATGATTACTCAATTGACGCTGCGCAATTTCAAGAGCGTGGGCGAACAGACTTACGAATTTACGCAGTTCGATTTGCTGGTCGGGCGCAACAATAGCGGCAAGAGCACCGTTCTCCAGGCGCTCGCCATTTGGCAGTCTTGCGTGGACGAGTTCCATCGTTCCAAACGTAGCGGATCCAAAGGCATCCAGGTTGTTTTGCCGAATTTCACGGCTCTGCCGGTACCCGAGTTCAACCTGCTGTGGAAAGATCGAACCGATCGCCATTGGCCCGTGGTCAACGGGACCAAGAAGCAACAATACATCCTGATCGGCATTGACGTGGAATGGAGGCAGCCTACAGGCGAGACCGGTTCATTTGGGATCCAATTACGCTATCACTCCTCGCAGACCATCTATGCCATTCCGCGCGATGGCTGGGAGACATTCCGAGCGTGCGAACAGCGTGGAGATCTGCCGAAAATTGCTTATGTACCGCCGTTCTCTGGCCTGGAGCCCAGCGAGAAGTGGCTGGATGAAGCACCAATTCGCCAGCAAATAGGAAAGGGTCAGCCCGGCAGCGTGCTACGCAATTTGTTGTTGCGGGTCTGTCCATCCCATCCTCGTGGAACTGGACGCGCCCCCAAGAGTGACATGGCGCCAAATGAGTGGAAAGAGCTGGCCGACATTGTCAGGCGGTGGTTCTCAGTCGAGATTCACGAGCCCGGATACGACTCGGCCAAGGATGTCTATATCACCGTCGAATACCGCCAAAACGACAATGACTTCGATATCATCGCTGGCGGGAGCGGCTTCCACCAGACTCTCACTCTGCTCGCGTTTCTGTACGGCTACGGGCCCACAACCATCTTGCTCGATGAGCCGGACGCTCACCTGCACGTCAATCTGCAACGCGAGATTCTCGATTACTTCAAACGGAAAGGCGTCGAGACCGGCACGCAGTTCCTGATCGCCACACACGCCGAGGAGTTTGTGCGTGGCGTGGATGTCGGCCAACTTGTTTCCTTGCTAAACCAGGTGCCGCGGCGAGTGCAGTCGGCGCCCGAGGTGCTGCGAGCCATGGCGGAAGTCTCCAATGAGGAGATCGCCCGCCTGCTGGCCTCGCCTTACATCCTGTATGTCGAGGGGGAAAGCGACGAGCGCATCCTGCGTGCTTGGGCCAAGCCCTGCGGCGCCGAGGCCGCCATGGACAAGGTCTGTTTCAAGGCAATGGGCGGCGGAGACAAGCGGACTATGAAAACCAGGGCGGACGAGCACTTTGCCGCTCTACAACAAATCATCCCGGAGGTCAAGAGGTTAATGCTCTTGGACTACGACGACAGCGCCACCTTCCACCCGGAGCCCGATAACCCTACAGTGGTCGAGTGGAAGCGCAAAAACATCGAGAACTACCTGCTAGTATCCGATGCGTGGAAGCGCGCCGCGGAGCAATTCAGTGAGGGGGAGCTGTTCGTACAACCTGTACTACGAGAGATCGATGGGTTTTTTGTCGACCAGAATTTGACACTGCCGCCCGGAAGAACTTGGCGGAATGTCGCGGCGAATGTGTTCAGTGTCGTGGACGGCAAGCGCATTCTGTTCGAGGACGATCACTCGCTTTTCCAGCAACTGCGAAACGGCGCACCTTCGGTGCAACTCGTTCGGGAGCAGATAGCCGTCACTATGCTTGCCGAGGAAATACACCAAGATGTTCACGATTTCATCAACCGGCTAGTTACCCTGACCGGGCCTACCGGGGCAGTAAAGGCCTAAACAAATCAACCCGACCAAAATCGCTCACCCTGAATTGGCGCTTCTGATCGCCGGACCGCCTCAATCTCCAGATGGGGACTCAACCGGCCGAAACATTCCGCCTAAGAGAGGCGCGCGGGCCGCCGGGTTCCGCGATACCAAATCCCTCGGGACCTTGGAGATCTGTCTTATAATCGTCTTCTGTCCAAGGGAGAATGTTCGTACAAGGGTAGGCAACAAGGATGGCTTCTGCAGCGACGCTGGTTCAGTCAAGCCCGACAACTCGGTCGTGGCTAAAGGACCTGCGTGACAGCCTTTCCCAGTTGAAATATAGCGAGGCGAAATACTACGCAGCCTTCAAGACAGAACCTCCTCGACGAGCGGTAGCCTACCTCAACCCAGCGAAGCGGAGTGTCCGCGTCTTTCTGGGACTGGATCCACGCGCTGAATCAGACCTGCAGCAGACCCCTTCGACTTCCAGTTGGGCTGCGAGGTTCCCATCGGTTTTTCGGATTGCCCGCGACCAGGACTTGACGAGAGCGGCACAGCTTATTCTGATGTCGCGAGCAGCAATCGGACCTTCCACTCGCAAGAATGCTGACCCGAGGCCAGAGCACTTTGGGCCAGAAGAGCTGTCCTCAGAAATCGAGTACGTGGAGGGGGCGGCGAGTTGCGTCATCGTGAACGTATATGAGAGGAACCGAGAAGCACGCGAGGCATGCCTCAGGCGCCATGGCAGGAGCTGTGCCGCTTGCGGCTTCAACTTCGAGGCCAACTATGGAGAAGCTACGGCCGGATACATTCAAGTGCACCACCTTATCCCAATCGCCCAAGTAGGAGTCAAGTACAAGTTGGACCCGATCAGGGACCTGCGGCCTGTATGCCCAAATTGCCATGCTGCCATCCATCGTCGGGAGCCACCCTTTTCGATCGGGGAAATCAAGAAGATGCTGCAAAACCACGGTGCAAGGGGCTCGCCGGGAAGTGGGGCCGATGTGCGCCGGAAATCGAAGACGCGAACAAGCATACGGTAGCCTAGATGGGGTCCGCGTCGCAACCAACGCCACTTCCCAATTGTGCGCAAAGCCAGCGGCATTGAGTTGTTAACCGCTTGTTTATCGCCGGCGGTTGTGTCAATCCGGGTGCAGAGCCAGAGTCCCGATCCCATCGGCGGCGTATATCTGCCGCCCAATCATCCTTCCACCAGATTCTGCGCTCCCCAAAAAGCACGATCACACGACTTGGACATTTATTTTCAGGCCCTTTTAAAGCACTTGAGCCCTTCACCCCCGTGCAGCCCCAAAAACGTCTGCTAGCCTGAAATCGAGGTTCCTCAGATGTCCACTCCCAAGCCAGCCGCGGCCAGCCACCCCAACTACTCAAACCTACCGCCGTGTCGAAGCCGTTCTCTGAGAGCGCCGACTCGCTCCTTGCCCACCAACCGGCAAGTGGCGCGGGGCCATGCCCTGCGACCTCCGCAGCTCGCACAATCCAAACCACTTCCGCGTTCTTGGCTTCGTTCCGTCAAAATTCTCAAACCGCCTTTTTATCGACCCGGACGCCCTGCCGAGTCCCGCGAAACCAGGCGCCGACGACCTTCCCAAGCGCTCCGAAAATGTTTAGGCGCCCCACTTCTGGCTGGTCTCGTACATATGCCTCTTGTGATATGCTTGCGGCGGTAAACTTACGTTCTCGATTCGGCTGGCCCAACTCCGGGAGGGCGCTCCTGATTTCCGCAATGGCACGGCAATTGAATGGACGGCTGTACGGCGCGATACTCTTAGCCGTCTTCCGCGCGCTCTGCGTCTCCGCGTCTCTGCGTCGAAATCCCCTCGCCCGCTATCTCGAAACTCACCAATGGATATCTCTTATGAATCGACCCTTAGGCACTCTTCTCGTAGGCAGCACTCTCGTGTTTCTGGCAGGCGCGCTGGCGCAATCGAACCGCGGCCAGGCCAGCGACCCGTCGAAGGAATGGCCCACCTACGGCCACGATTCCGGCGGCATGCGCTTCTCACCGCTGACGGAAATCACGCCGGCGAATGTCGAGCGGCTCAAGGTCGCGTGGGTCTATCATATGAAGCCTGCCGGCTTCACCGCGCCAGCCGGCCGCCGTGGTGATGCCGCGCCGGACGGTCGTGGCGCCGGCGCCGCCGCGGGTGACGCGCCGGAAGGCGCCCCGGCTGGTCGCGGGCGCGGCGGGTCGGGCTTCAGACCGAGCGAAAATACGCCCCTCGTCATCGATGGAACTATGTATATGTCCACGCCGTATTCCCGCGTCGTTGCCATCGATCCCACCACTGGAAAAGAGATCTGGGCCTTCCAACTCCCCTCCAGCGCCCCTGCAACGCGCGGCGTCGAATACTGGCCCGGCGACGCGCGGACGCCGCCCCAGGTCGTTTTCGGTTCCAGCGACGGCAAATTGTATTCGCTGGATGCGAAGACCGGGAAGCCCAACGATGCCTTTGGCGACAACGGCGTCGTCAACATGAATACTCCCGAAATCATGCAGGGGCTGCCCGGCCGCAACGGGCTCAGCTCGCCGCCGACCGTGTTCAAGAACTTGGTCATCGCGGGCGGCACCACGCAGGAAGTCCCATCGCACGGGCCTGCCGGCGACATACGCGCGTGGGACATGCGCACGGGTAAGGTGGTCTGGACGTTCCATTCCATCCCGCGCGCCGGTGAGAAGTATAACGACACCTGGGCCGACGACAGTTGGAAGAACCGTACCGGCGTCAATGTGTGGGGCTTCATCACCGTGGACGCCGGGCGCGGTATCGTCTACCTGCCGTTCGGCGCGCCGTCGGTGGACCAGTTCGGCGGCGACCGCGCCGGTGACAACCTTTTCGGCAACAGCCTGGTAGCCGTGGACGCGAATACCGGAAAGTATCTGTGGCACTTCCAGTTAGTCCATCACGATCTCTGGGACGCCGATTTGACGGGCGCGCCGGCCCTCATCGACGTCAAGCAGAAGGGCAAGACCATTCCCGCCGTAGTGGCGTACACCAAGGTCGGGCTGCTGTTCCTGCTCGATCGCGTCACGGGCAAGCCGATCTATGGCGCCGAGGAGCGTCCCGTGCCGCAGAGCGAGGTCCCGCTGGAACACTCGTCGAAAACTCAGCCGTTTCCGCTCAAGCCGCCGCCGCTGGTACGATTGACCTTCAGCGCGGCGGACGTCGCCACCGTCACGCCCGAGCTCGAAGCCGCCTGCAAAAAGCTCATCGAAGGCGTGCAACTCGGCGGCCCTTACCTTCCCCCCGCTTACAACCGCCTGCGCGTGCAGTTCCCCGGCAACCATGGCGGGGTGAATTGGGGCGGAACGTCGTTCAATCCGCAACTGGGTTATCTGTTCGTCAACACCAACGAATTAGGGCAGCTCTCCGGCCAGAAGGATCACGATCCGAAGAGCGGCCGGGCGCTGCCCAAAGGCGTGGGCAACCGCGTCGATCCGGACGGGCCCTACGAAGGCGTGCCGGGTGGTGGACGCCTCAGCATTCCCGGCGACGATTCGCCACAGCAACTGCCCTGCCAGCAGCCCCCATGGGGAGAATTGACCGCCGTGAATGTGAACACGGGCGAGTTTGCGTGGCGCGTGCCGCTTGGGGTCACCGACAGCCTGCCGGCGGATAAACAGAAGACCGGGCGCCCGGGAAACGGCGGCACAATCGCAACCGCCGGAGGGCTGGTATTCGTTGGCGCCACCGACGACGCCCGCTTCCGCGCGTTCGACGCCAAGACGGGCAAGGAGCTGTGGACTTTCAAGCTCGGCGGCGCAGCCGAAGCGACGCCGATGACCTATCAAGGCCGGGACGGCAGACAGTATGTCGTTATCGCGGCCACTGGCGGCGGCTTCTTTAACAATCCGGTGACCGACGACAGTATCATGGCCTTCGCGCTGGAACGTCCCCAATAGCCGTGCGGGCGAAAGGCAGCCGGACCGCGCTGGCTTTTGTTACTGCTTCGGAAACAGAATCGGCAGCGCTTCCTCGGAAGTGAACATGCATCGCGCGTTGTGGCCGCATTCGGAGATAATCTGCACCTTGTGGTTGGCGCCGAACTTTTCCTTGATGTACTTGACGAAAGCTTCGCCGCGGGCGCGGCGCGTAGGGCCTTGCGCCATGGCCGGGCATGAGCTGTCAAAGCCTCCCAAAGGCAGGATGTCGATCTCGCCCAATAGATAGGTGGTGGGGCGCGCCGCCAACTGCTTTTTCAACTGATCGTCGCTCTCTTTGGCGTTGTAACCGGTGCGGCCTTGCAATCCGTAAGGCCAGTGATCGTAGGTCGTGCAGTTGCGGGCGTCGTTGAAAGGCCGGAAGCTGTCGGCATTTTCGCCCGCTGGGCGAGTGTTGTCGAGATAGGCATAACTCGACGGGTTAGCTACCACGTAAGTAAGCGGCAGGCCGAGAGTCTCGTGAACGCGGTTGGACATTTCGTAGCGAGTGACAAACTGGCCGCCGGCGGAGTGACCAGCCAATACGATCGCCTTCAGGTTGGGAAACGCCTCTTTGCGCGCTAGCTTGCGGAGAATCTCATCGACGAGGTCGAACGATGTGAGTTTATCGTTCTTGCCGGAGATGCCGCCCGAGCGCCAACTGTCGCCGCCGCAGGCGTAGCTGACTTCGTTGGGGGCAAGCTTGTCCTGGCAGCCGCGGCCTTCGTTGGAAGCGATGCGGGGAACAATCACCACGGTGTCGTCGAGAGCCGCGCCCAGGAACGCTGCCGCTAGCGCGTTGCGGAAATAGTTATCGGCGTCGCGGTTGGTTCCGTGAATCACCACCAGCGCGCGGGTGATCTTCTCGTTCCTGGCATCGAGCGAGTATGTGCGATAGACCATAGAGCGGGCAGGTCCGCCGGCGAGGGTTATCCACCCCGTGCAGGCTTCGGTAGCGGTGACGCACGGCTGGGCGCAGGCGGCCCAGGCAACCATGAGAAGACCAAGCGGGAAAGCAAGTAAGCGCATGGAAGAAATTCTATCAGGCCCGACGGAGGCGGAAGCAAGACGCGTTTTGCATCCGGGGCCCTTTCGCAGTATCCTCAACTCTAATATCAACTCCCATACCCCGGCGCCCGACGCCGGTTTTCGAAAGGAGCTTTATGCGTAGCTTGCGGATGACTCTCGCCGCCGTCTTTGTTCTGGGCGCCGCCCTGGCCCAGGAGATCACCACACCCGAAAAGTATTTCGGCTTTCAACTCGGCGCCGACAAGAAGATGGCCCGCTGGGACAAGATCGTCGACTACTTCGGCGTGCTGGAAAAGCAGAGCGCCGGCCGCATGAAGGTCATCAACATGGGGCCCACTTCCGAAGGCAACCCGTTCCTGATGGTGATCATCACCGCGCCGGCCAACTTCGCCAAGCTCGAGCGGCTGCGCCAGGTCAACCTTAGCATCAGCGACCCGCGCGGCTTGACCGAAGCGCAGGCCCGCGCGTTGACGGACGAGGGTAAAGCCGTGGTGGTGCAATCCATGAGCATGCACGCTACCGAAATCGGCGGCACTCAAATGGCTCCCGAGCTGGCCTTCGACCTGCTCGCCCGCAAGGACGAAGAGACCCGCCGCATCCTCGACAACGTCATCTTCATCGAAGTGCCCTGCTTCAACCCGGACGGCGAAATCATGGTCACCGACTGGTACAACAAACAGCTCGGCACGCCTTATGAGGGCACCAATCCGCCGTGGCTCTATCAGAAATACGCCGGCCACGACAACAACCGCGATGCCTTTCAGACGAATATACCGGACTCGCAGTACATGGCCAAAATTCTCTTCACCGATTGGCGGCCCGAGGCTTATGTGGATCACCACGGCATGGGCGCCAACGGCGCGCGTATTTTTCTGCCGCCCTACGCCGAGCCCGTGCGGCCGTTCGCCGACCCCATCCTCTGGCGGGAATTGAGTTGGTACGGCGCGCAGATGGCCGACAAGGAGGAAGAGGCCGGCCTTTCGGGCGCGATCAACAACGCCATCTACAGCGGCTGGGGGCACTTCGGTTTCCACTGGATCACGCCGTTCCACAACATCGCCGGGATGCTGACGGAATCCGCAGCGGCGCGCCTGGCGACGCCGCTGTACGTGCATCCGGACGAATTGCGCGGCGGCAATACGCGCAATCTGCCGACATATCAAGAGGAGACCATTTTCCCCAACCCCTGGCCGGGCGGATGGTGGCACTTGCGCGACATCGTCGAGCGGCAGAAAGTCGCCGCCTGGGCCACGCTCGATCTGGCTGCGCGCAACCGCGAGACGGTTCTCTGGAACGCCTATCTGAAGGGCAAGCGCCAGACCGAGCGTGGCGCCGCGGGCAAGCCGGCCGCGTACTTGATCTCCACGCTGCAGCACGATCCTCTCACTTCCGTCAAGCTGATCAACAAGCTCTTAGGCCAGGGCATTGAGATCCAACGGGCTTCCAAAACGTTCACCACGGCCGGCGGCATGACGTATCCGGAGGGCTCGTTCGTCATCTCCCTGGCCCAGCCTAAAATGGGCCTGATCCGCTACTTGCTGGGCCGCACCTTCTATCCGGATAACGAATGGACCAGGGCTCGCGACGGCTCTCCCATCGCCCCGTACGACATGGCCACGGACACCATGTTCGAATACATGGGGGTGCGCGTAGACCCGGTGGATGAGCTCGGCGAGGTCGCGCTCGCAAAGGTCGGCGCCCCCGTCGAAGCCGCTGGCAAAGTGACGCACAGCTCCAACGGCTACTCGATGGATGGCCGGCTTAACGATAGTTTCCGCGCGTTGAATCTGCTGTTCGACAAGGGCGTCGCCGTCCGGCGCGTGGATAAGGCCGGCGCGGGCTTGCGCCCTGGCGATTTCCTGGTGCCCGCCGGCTCGGACGCGGTGCTCGAAACCGTAGCCAAACAGACCGGCGTCGACTTCACGCCGCTGCGCGCCGCGGTCTCCGCCGGAGTGCACGACATGAAGCGCCAACGCGTCGCCATGTACCAGCGTTTCGGCGGCGGCAACATCGATGAGGGCTGGACGCGCCTCGTGCTGGAGCAGTTCAACTTCCCGTACAAATCCATATTCGACCCCGAAATCAAGGCGGGGAATCTCATCGATAAGTACGATGTGCTGGTGATCCCCAGCGACAGTACGCAGACCCTCACCGGCGAAGCGGTTACCGCTGCAGCGGCTGCCGGGGGACGTGGCGGTCGTGGCGGACGTGGCGGCGCCCCCGCCGAGGCGCCTGCCGCGACACCTGTCGCAGCTGCCGGAGGCCGGGGAGCGGGCGGCGAAGGCGGCGCCGGCGGACGTGGCGGCAACGCCCCTCCGGAGTACCGCACCGGCCTGGGCACGGACGGAGTCAATGCCATCCGCGACTTCGTGCAGAAGGGCGGCACATTAGTTACGTTGAATAATGCCACAGCCTTCCCGGCGGATCGCCTCGGCATCGGCGTGCGCAACGTTCTGGCGGGCAAGAGCACTAAGGAATTCTGGTGCCCCGGCTCTACTCTCAGAGTGACTTTCGACAACACCAACCCGCTGGCTTATGGAATGCCGTCCCACGGGCTCGCGCTTTATTTGGGCAGCCCGGCGTTTGAAATCACCGCCCCCAGCGCAGAGAACTACGACATCGTAGTTCGTTACGAAGACCGCGATTTGCTCGAAAGCGGGTGGCTGGTGGGTGAAGAGAACCTTGTGCGCAAGGCGGCCGTCGTATCCGCTAGGTTGGGTCAAGGCAGAGTGGTTCTCATCGGATTCGCGGCGCAACACCGCGCCCAGACACACGGTACTTACAAGCTGCTGTTCAACGCTCTGGTGCAATAACTGCTGGCCCCGCGGTTCGCTGCTGCTGGCCGCCTTCCGCCGCGGCCTTCTCAATCTCGGAATTAGCTTCGCCCCCGATGAGGATCGCGGCGCCCGTGAAATACAGCCATAGCAGAATCGTGACCACTGGCTGCAGCCCTCCATAGATTCTTTGGGACGAGCTGAAGTGATCCTGATAGGTTCGCAGCAGCAGTGTGGAAACGGCCCACAACCCGATTGCGACCACCGCGCCGGGCGTGCTCCATTGCCATCTTTGATCTTTCAAGTTTGGTCCAAAGCGATAGATCGAAGCGAATGAGAACAGCAGAAGGATCAGGATGAACGGCCATTGCAGGATGCGCCAGGCAAACGGGAATGAAGAATGCACAAAAAGATGCTGGCTGATCGTCGTCCCGGCCCGGCTGCCGTAAAGCATTGCGACAAGCGCCATGAGCCCCATTATTCCCATCGAAATCGTCAGTACGAAAACAGTCACCGCAATCTTCCACCACCGGCGCTCTTCCTTGACCTCGTACGCCATGTTCAAACCGGATATCATGGCCCGCATGCCGTTCAGAGTTGCCCAAGCGGCGCCCAACGCCGCCCATAAAACGCCGGTCCCGACAGCTCTCGCGTTCAACTCGCCGGTGGTTTTCGCGATCAGCGTCGACGCCTCCCCGGGCACGATCTGCTGAAAGGCATCGAGCAGCGTTTTGCGCAGCGCAGATCCGGCGCCGGAGAATGTATCGACCAGAATCAGCAGCAGCAAAATGGCGGGGAATATGCTCAGGAAGTAATAGAACGCGAGCCGAGCCGCCTGTCCGAAGACTTCATCCTCCCAACTGCTGCGGCATGTCCGCTTAATCAACTCGCGCCACGAAAGCCCCCGGAGACTCCACAGAACAGCCACACTTTGAGTTTGAGCGCGAACATTCGATTTGGCAACATGACTCCGGCGAACTACTGTAACGCGCCGCGCCTTTGAGCCGGCCGCACATCCATGCCCCTGAGGAACTGGACGGTTCCGGATGCCAACAACCTTCCGCTATAGTCGAGAAGAGCCTTTCGCATGCGGAGTGTCCGGAAAATCGTGCTGCGGGGATGTCTCGCGCTGGCGGGTCTGGCCGCCTTACTCTATGCCAGCGACGACCTTTGGGCGCGCTATCGGGGGCGGCCGGTCGAGCAGATGAAAGTGGATCGTGTATACGCCGCCATGAACCAGTGGAACCAGGTGGAGTACTCGGCCGGAACTCCGGTTATGGAGACGTGCGTCGACGCGCTCATGCCGCATTTCGGCTACGTGCCATGCTGGTATCTGCGGCGCCACACGTTCCAGCAGATCGGTAATCCGTAAAGCGTTCAAGCAAGGTCTCGCGGCTCCCCGGATGCAGCCTTGGGCCCGCAAGAGCTGCAACCGATCCCCGTCGGAAGGTGTCATATCTGTTGTGAACAGACCGGCGCACGCCGCCCTCTTTCTGTGTCTGCTGTGCGCGGCCCCGCTCGAGGCGCAGGAACAGACCCCGCTGTTTCGAACCACCAGCGAGCTGGTGCTGGTGGATGTCCAGGTATTGCAAGTCAAGACCGGCTCGCCGGCGGGCGCGCTGACGGCCAAAGATCTGCGAGTGTTCGAGGAGGGCGTCCCCCAGCAGATCGTCCAATTCTCGCGGGACGAGTTTCCGCTGTCGGTAGTGATGTTGTTCGACCTGACCGACAGCGTTCGCGGCGTGTTGAAGCGCCTGGCGGAAGGGGCGAAAAGCGCGATGCCTCACTTCAAGCCCGAGGATGAGATCGCCGTGATGGTTTACTCCGGCGGCGCTACCCTGGTCGACGGCTTTACCAGGGACCGGAACCGGACCCTTCAGGGTATCGGGAAGGCAGCCGGCATGACGTCGGACCAGCCGGCGCACTTCAACGAAGCCATATATCAGGCGGCCATGCAACTGCGGAACGCGGGCAGCCCGTCGAACCGGCGGGTGATCGTCTGGCTCACCGACAATTATCCGAACGTGCCGTTCCGGCAAATGTCGTTTCCGCTGCACACCGAGATCGAAGCCTTTCGCGCGCTGCACGAGGACGGCGTGATGGTGGCGCCTATCCTGATGAAGAGTCCGATGGGGGCGCTGATGGCGGCCTTTGCGGGCGCCTCGGAGGTATCCAAACGGAAAGAATTTCCGCCCGGCGACGCCAAGAAATACGCGGAGCTGACGGGCGGTCAGGCGGTGGGCCTGCGCGGGAAGCAGCCGGAGGAACGGCTGGCCCAGTTGATCGATGAGTTACGGTCGCGTTACACAATCGGTTACCGGCCGCCGGATTCGCAGGCGCCGGAGTCACAACCGGTGGCGTCGCAGCCGTCTGGAACCTTTCGCAGGATCCGCGTGGAACTCGCTCCGGACGGAGCGTTGCGGCCGAAAGAGTGGACTGTGCGTGCTCGTGAGGGATACTACCGTAAGGAGGCACTACGTTGAGACAAGTTACCAGTTTGTTGCCGGCCGGCATCGCGATGGCCATCCTGCTGCCGCTCGCATGGTCCCATTTCATACTGATCGAGCCGCAGTCCTGGCTGGTTCAGAACGACCTGGGCGATCCTCAGAAGCTTGGCCCGTGCGGTGGTACAACGGCCAACGCCGGAACGCCCACCAACATCGTGAACAAAGTTCAGGGCGGCCAGAAGCTCCACATAAAGGTGCAGGAAACGGTATTCCATCCCGGACACTACCGCATCGCTCTGGCAGTGAATTCGCGCGCCGAGCTTCCCGCCGATCCGCCTGCGGCCACTCGCGATACTGAGAAAGGCGCCTGGTCCGTTTCCGCGCCGATTCAAAATCCTCCGCAAATTCCGGTGCTCGCCGACGGGCTGTTCCCGCATACCTCCAGGCAGGCCGATCCATGGGAAACCGACGTCCAGCTCCCCAACATCAACTGCGACCGCTGCACCTTGCAGATCACTCAGTTCATGGCCGAGCACGGTCTCAATAAGGACGGCGGCTACTACTACCACCACTGCGCCGACTTACAGATCGCGGCCGATCCCGCCAAGCCGATCGACACACGCTGGTCTACCCGCAAATAGTCCCCCTCCCGTGGCGCACGCACTTTTGCGTGCAGCGTTCACACTCGTGTGAACGCGACATGTTCAACGCACCCGCTCACTGCCGGATCAAGCGTCCTATAACAGCCGTGCGCCCCCTCACTATGCTCGCAAGTGCGCTCTGAGGAACCGTCCCGTGTGTGACGCCGCGCACGCCGCGATATCTTCCGGAGTTCCCGTGGCCACCACTTCTCCGCCCGCGTGCCCGCCCTCAGGTCCCAAATCGATCACATGATCGGCCGTCTTGATTACATCGAGATGATGCTCGATGAGCATAACCGTGTGACCCGCGTCCACCAGCCGGTTCAGAGACTCCAGCAGGCGCTCCACGTCCGCCAGGTGCAGCCCGGTTGTAGGCTCGTCGAGGATGTAGACCGTGTGCTTCGACCGCTGCAGCTTGCTGAGCTCGGTCGCGATCTTGATGCGTTGCGCTTCCCCGCCGGATAGCGTCGTCGCGGATTGGCCCAGCGTCAGGTAACCCAGGCCCAGGTCGCTGAGCACTTCGATCTTCTTGCCGATGGCGGGTTCGCCCGCGAAGAACTCCACGCCTTCTTCCACCGGCATGTTGAGTACGTCGTCGATGGTCTTTCCGCGCACTGTGACGTCGAGCGTCTCGCTGTTGAAGCGGGCGCCCTTGCATGCGCCGCACGTCACCTCGACGTCCGGCATGAAGTAGAGCTGCGTCGTGATCACGCCCTCGCCCTGGCACTCTTCGCAGCGGCCGCCCTTGACGTTGAAGCTGAATCGGCCGGCCTTGTAATCGCGCTCGATCGACAGAGGAGCCTGCGTAAACAGGTCGCGAATGTTGTCGTAGAAGCCGATGTAGGTGGCCGGGTTCGAGCGGCTGTTGCGCCCGATCGGCGACTGGTCGATATTGACCACTTTGTGGACGTGCTCCATGCCGTCGACGCCATCGTGCTCGCCCGGCAAAGTGCGCGTGTCGATGAGACGCTTCCACAGCGCCTTGTAGAGAATATCGCTGATGAGCGTGCTCTTGCCGGAGCCGGAGGCGCCCGTGATCGCCACCAGCTTGCCCAGCGGAATGGTAACGTCCACATTCTTGAGGTTGTTCTCGCGTGCGCCCCGCACCGTCAACGCCTTGCCGTTGCCCTTGCGCCGTTTTCCGGGCGTCGCGATGAACCGCTTGCCCGAAAGGAACTGCCCCGTCGGCGAAGCTTTGCACGCCAGCACGTCCTTGAGGCTTCCCTGCACCACCACCGTGCCGCCGTGGACGCCCGGGCCGGGGCCCATCTCCACAATATGATCGGCCGCGCGGATCGTGTCCTCATCGTGCTCCACAACAATCACCGTATTGCCGATCTCGCGCAGGCTCTCGAGCGTCGCAATCATCTTCACGTTATCTTTGGGGTGCAGACCGATGCTCGGCTCGTCCAGCACGTAGAGCATCCCCATCAGTCCGGAGCCGATCTGCGTGGAAAGGCGTATGCGTTGCGACTCGCCGCCCGAAAGCGTGCCCGAGCGGCGATTGAAACTGAGATAGTCGAGCCCAATGCCCAGCAGCAATTCCAGGCGGCCGCGGATTTCGCGCAGCACCTGCCTGCCCGCGTCCGCGCCGCGCCCCACCGGTTTGATCGCGCCCAGAAACTCATGCAATTCGTCGAAGTGCAGCTGCCCCATGTCGTAGATGGTCTTGTTCTCAATAGTGAATAACAGGCGCGTCGCCCGGACACGCGCTCCGTGGCAGTCGGGACAAGTGTGCTCCACCATCACCTTGTCGAGCCACGCCTCCATCCCGGAGCTGGCTTCGCCCCGCTGGCGGTAGCGGCGGTAGTGCCGTTCAATGCGCCGCGCGATGCCGCCAAAGCCGACCTCTTTGCCTTCCGAATCCTCGCGTTTCACCTTCGCATCCGGCGGCATTTTGATGACGATCTTCCTGCCGTCGAGCCCGTTCAGGATCGCGTTCCGCGCTGTTTCAGTCAGCTTCTCCCAGGGCGTTTCGAGTGAGAACCGCAGCTCCTTCGACAAGCTGTACATCACCCGCCCGTCCCACGTGTCGGGGTTGTACTTGAAAGCTTCGCGCACAAAGCAACCGCCCATGATGCTTCGGCGCGGGTCGGGGACCAGCAACTCCGGATGCGTCAGCTTGTGCACGCCTAAACCTCCGCAGGTGCGGCAGGCGCTCTCCGGGTTGTTGAACATGAAGTACTCGGGCGCGATGTCGCCGAAGACCAGGTGATGCGTCTTGCTGCACACCGCGCGGTAGAAGCGCTCCGCCTCGGTCTTGCCCGCGCCCTTGACGATGTGGATTTGCAGCAGCCCGTCGCCCACCAGCAGCGTGCTGGCGATGCCCGCTTTGATCGCCTTCTCGTGTTTGCGGCCGACCACGAACCGGTCCACCACGGCGTCCATGTTGGTGACCTTCGATTCGTCCAGATCCACCTCGGCCGAGATATCGACCGGCTTCCCGTCGACGATCAGCAACCGGCAGCCTTTCTTGCGCACCTCGGTCAGGACGAAGTCGAGTTCTTCGCCGTACTGCTTGAATACGGGCGCGCGCAGCTCGATTTCCGCGCCCTCGGGCAAAGACAGAATCGATTCGAGGATTTGGCCGGCCGTCCGGCTGGGCGTTGGTTCGCCGCTGCGCGGGCAGTGCGGCTCGCCGATCGTCGCGTAGAGAAGGTTCAGGTAGCTGGCAATGTCGGTCATGGTGCCGACCGTCGAGCGTGGGTTGTTAGCGATGGTCTTCTGCTCGATCGAGATCACCGGAGACAGGCCGTAGATGAAATCCACGTCGGGCTTCGCGACTTGCGTGACGAACCTCTTGGCGTAACTCGAAAGCGATTCCATGTACCGCCGCTGCCCTTCGGCGTAGATGGTGTCGAAAGCCAGGCTCGATTTGCCCGAGCCCGAGAGGCCAGTGATGACGATGAGCTTGTCGCGCGGAATCTCGATCGATACGTCTTTGAGGTTGTGTACCCGCGCGCCGCGCACGGCGATGGTGGTGCGCGCCGCCGGCCGGGCGTCTCTAGAACTCATCCGGCGCTTCTCCCAAATGAACGAACGCCAGTTCCTGGACCATCACGTTGCTCTTCTTCGTAAGCTGGACGGGCGTTGAGACTTTACCAATCAGGCCCTGGTCGGCCAGGTACTCGCAGGCGAGGGAGACGCCCCCGATGTCGAAGCTCCGCTGGAACCATGCCTCGATCTCGGTGCAAGATCGCGCTTCGCCGGCTTCGCGCAAGTGATCGAGCACCAGCCGGAACAGCGTTGGCGCGCGTTGCGCCATGTACCCGTCGATGGCGTCCAGCGCCGCCTGCACGTTCTTGCCGGTCTTCTTCGTGTTTAGCATTTCGGAATACACCGTCTTGAAAAACGCCGGATTCAGTTTCATCGCCTGCGGGATAACTTCCCGATCCGCCAGCAGGCGCGCGTCGATCACCTCTATCCGCGCAAGCCCCATCGCCGCGTAGAGAATCCAGAGCGCCGTGTAATCCAGGTCGCCGCGCGTGATCAACCATTTGTGAGCTTTGTAGATGGCCGGCAGCGCGTGCGTCGCCGCGGCCAGAAGCTGCACCTGCGTGTCCCGCTCGCCGATCTCGTGCAGCTGTGCGCAGAGCTGGGCAATGGTTTCGTCGTGGGTGTAGAGCAGCCGTCCCTTGGCCAGCAGTGAATGCGCGAACGAATTGCGTACAGCGCCTTCCACAGTCTTGCGGAACTCGGTCCGCGGCATCAGGAACGCATGCACATTCACGCCGTTCGCGTACAGCGCCAGGCTCCCCTTTTCCACCTTCTTATCGTCGATGGTGACCAGCGCCAGGTCGATGTCGGACTTGGCCCAGACCGTATCGTGCGACAGACTGCCGCAGAGGATAGCCGCCAGGATAGACCGGTCCTTTTTCATTTGCGCGACCAGATCGTCAAGCGCCTCGGTGAACTCTTTCTGGACGGATTGAAAAGTGCTCATTCTCCTGCGACCCTACCCGCGTCCATCGGGCATCGGCGATCGAATCCAGCCGCTCCCGAATTATCGCGCATGGTTCTCATGATATCGTTTGCTGCCGTGAGAGCGGTGTTTTCCGTCCCAAATGGGCAGTCGCTGTCCGGAGCCGTCGGAAGCCAACACCTATAATAGGTGCATGTGTGGAATCGTCGGCTACATCGGGGCGCATCGCGCCGTCCCCATTATTCTGGAGGGCTTGAAGCGGCTCGAATACCGCGGCTATGACTCGGCCGGCATCGCCGTCCTTTGCGACGATGGCAAACTTGGCATCCGCCGCGCCCAAGGCAAGCTGCGCAACCTCGAAGACGTCATCCGCATGGACCCGGTGGACGGCTCGTTCGGCATT
>JBEKNN010000081.1:0-31822 GCA_049522755.1 Bryobacteraceae bacterium
ATCGGCAAGGCGGCCCAGTCCGCTGGCAAGTAGCCGAGAGCAGGCTCCACGATGATACGCGCCGCGACGATACAGCGATGATACTGGCTCGTGTAGTGGGCACGGTGGTCGCCACCCGGAAAGACCCTCGCCTCGAAGGCAAGAAGCTGCTGATTCTGAAGCCGGTCTCGCCCGACGGCAAGGATGAGGCCGGATACGTGATTTCCGTCGATACCGTCGGCGCCGGCAACCGGGAGCGGGTCATCGCCGTAGCCGGCAGCTCGGCGCGCATGGCGGAGGGATGCAAGGATTTGCCCATCGATAGCGCGATTGTCGGCATTGTCGACGATGTGCATCTGGACTAGGTTAACTGGATCAGGCTAACTGGATTAAGATATGTACCTCGGTCGCGTCGCCGGTTGCGTGTGGGCTACAGCCAAAGACCCTTGTCTGGACGGCCGGAAGCTGCTGATCGTCCAGCCGGTGACTCCGGATCTGCGCGACACAGGGAAGCGCGTTGTGTGCGCCGATTGCACGGGCGCGGGCGTCGGCGAGATCGTCTACTGGCTGCGCGGCAAAGAAGCCAGTTTTCCTTTCCTTCCTACGGAAGTTCCGGTGGATACGGCAGTAGTCGGAATCGTCGATTCCATTCACTTCAAGGCGGCGGAGCCTTCTAAGCCGGTGGAGCAAGCGAAGCCGGCGCGGAAACGCTGAATGTTATGCTGATCGGCAGAGTGGTGGGGGAACTGGTCTCGACGCAGAAGCACGAGAGCCACCAGGGAAGAAAGGCGCTGCTGGTCCAGCCGCTGAATCTCGATGGCACCAATCGCGGCGACGCGTTGGTAGCTTTCGACGCGGTGGATGCGGGCATTGGAGACCGCGTGCTGGTTGTCACCGAGGGATTCAGCGCCATGACCGCGGTGGGACGGCCTCAGTCACCCATCGACATGGCGGTGATCGGATTTATCGACCATATCGACGTGATCCCAGGAGTGACTTGAGCGCCGTGCGCGGGCTATCATATAGACGCCCAAGCCGAGTATCGCCAGCGCCTTGAAAATCTCCACGCCGGTGAAGAGTTTCTGCACGGCGAGTAACTCATTACGTTCCGGAATCACCACATTTAGCGCGACGAAATCCATCTGAGCGCCCAGGTACAGAAGTTGCGGCAAGGTGAATAGCCGCTGAAACAGGACGAGCGCATAGATTCCCAGAGTCAACGACAGGGCTAGCTTTCCCTCTCTGGTTCCGAACAGCAGGAAGAGGAAGAAGAACGCGCCGAGAGCCAGCTCCAGGTCCCCCCATTCCTCAAGCCACCAGCGCACCTGTTGCCGGACGGGATAGCCCAGCATGATGCGGGCTTCCTCGCGGCCCATCGACTGGATACGAAGGCTGGCAGCCGGGCCGTGATCGATGAGCAGGCGGCCGGCCGAATTGGCGCTGTCGGAGGCGAGGAACGTCATCACGATGCTGCCGGCCAGCCAGAAACCGAGCAACATGCAGGCAAATCGGCGCGCGTGCATGCAATTTTACGATTCTAGCGCAGGCGCCGGTTGAAAACACAATTCTTCAATTCTTTCTAATTCTTCCTGTCGCGGTATAAAGTCTGGCGCGCGCGCCGCCGATAGATCCCACAGTAGAGCCGCATGCCAGCAGTCAAGACCAAGTATTTCGGCAAGATTCCGTACGAATCGGGATCGGTGATCGAGTTCCCCGCGGGACTTCCTGCTTTTGAAGATCGCCGGAAGTTTGTCCTGATCCAGCTTCCCAAGACCGATCCATTGCTCTTTCTGCAAAGTCTGGATGAGCCGAACGTGTGCTTTCCGGTTCTGCGCGCGCTGGCCGTGGATCCGAATTACCGGTTTCAGCTGGCGAAGGAAGATCTTCGCAGGCTGGACCTTCCCATATCGCGGCAGCCGCGCGTGGGCGAAGACATCGAATGCCTGGCGGTAGTGGCATTGCGGAAAGACGGGGCCACGGCCAATCTCCTGGCGCCCGTGATCATCAACCTGCGCAAGATGCAGGCCGTGCAAGCCGTAGCCGGGGATGCCTACTCGCTGCAACACCCGCTGCGTCCGCCGGACAAGGCGGGCGCATGCTCATGATGTCGCGCCGCGAGGGCGAAGTCATCTTGATTGGCGAGGATGTCGAAATCGTCATTGCACGGATCGGACGAACTCGCGTCACCGTGGGAATTCGCGCGCCGCGCCAAACGCCGGTAGTGGCGCGCGAAATCAAACTGGTCGAGGAGGAAAATCGCACCGCGGCGTCGATCGGTTCGGCGGCGGATCTCTCCAGACTCATAGCGCGGCTCAAACCAGCCTCAAGTTCTTCCGGTTCACGCCGAAGAGAGAAATAACTGGCAAGACGCCACTATATAACTAACGAAAGGATTTCTAAATGTCAATTTCACTTCAAACGAACATAGATTCTCTAGTCGGTCAGCAAAACCTCGACGCCACTGAGGCTTTCCAGAGCACGACTATTCAACAACTTACATCCGGCTACCGGATCAACTCCGCCGCCGACGACGCCGCCGGACTGGCCGTCGCCAACGGCTTCCGCAGCAGCGAGGCGGAACTCACGCAGGGCGTGCAGAACGCCAACAACGCCACCAGCACTCTGCAAATCGCGGATGGCGGCATGAACAACATTTCGCAGATGCTGGATACGCTGCGCTCGCTGTCTACGGAATCGGCCTCGGGCACGTTTACCGGCGACCGGACCATCCTGAATAACGAATTTCAGAGCCTGCTGACGGAAGTAAACCAGCAGTCTCAAGCGGTCGGCCTGAACACGGGCGGCCAGTTCGCCACGGACCTCTCGGTGTACATCGGCGGCGGCAAGGATACCACCACAGGCGGCTTCTCGGCCAGCAACGGCACCCTCAACATCAACTTGAGCGCCGCGACAGTGGATACGCAGAGTCTCGGATTGACGGGATTCCAGGCAGTTGGGGCAACCCAGGATTTGAGCGCTGCATCCGACAGCTCGGTGTCCAACATTATCGGAAACGCCGCCAATACGACGGCAGCCGCCGGCTACACGAGCTTCGATTTCTCGGGGCCCGGATTCTCCGACGGCAGCCAGGCGCAGGTGTCCGTGAACCTGCAGGGCGTAACCGATATTAATACCCTGGTTACGGCGCTCAACAGCGCCATCGCGACAACCGGCGGCGGCGCCAGTGCGTCCGATACCGCTTTCCAAAGCGCCGGCATCATCGCCTCGGTAAGTACCGACGCCAACGGCGGACAGGAACTGGCGTTCACTTCCAGCAACACGGCCTTCCAGGTACAGGCCGGCGATACGATGGCTAATGCACTTCTGGGCAATACTACCAGCGCGACCAGCTCGACGGGCAAGTCGGTCGCCTCCACCACTCAGGGCGGCACGGTTACCGGTCTCTCGGGCGCTACCTTCGCTCCCACCGGCGTCAACTTCGAAATCAGCGGCGGCGGCATGACCAGCCCGGTGACTCTCAGCTTGGCCGCCGGCGACACCACGGTTGGCGCGGCTATTACCGACCTTCAAACTCAGGTTGCCAATAACACCGCTCTGCAAGCGGCGGGCATCACGGTCAGTAGCGCCACCACCGCTTCGGCCGGCGCCGAGTTAGTATTCACAAACTCCAAGGGCGACACCATGAACGTCCAGGCCACCGGAGATACCACGAACGCTCTCGGCTTTGGCTCTTACGTGTCAAGCTCCGGGTCAACTACGCCTACCGCGGCAAACTATACCTCAATCACCGCCGGCTCGGCATACGCCCTGGCAACCAATACCGGAGGCACGGCGAATTTGGCGGTTTCGTTCAACGGCGGAGCCTCTGTCAGCCTCGCTTCGATCACCCTGGCGGGCCAGAGCGCTACGAGCATCGCCGATTCGATCAACACCGGCATCGCCGCCAGCGCCACCCTGCAGGCCGCCGGCCTGAGCGCCTCCGTTAATGGAAGCGGAGACCTTGTCATCGCGTCCAACAATGCAACCGCGTTTCGCCTGAGCACCGCCAGCAGCACCAGCGGCGTCACCGGCGACGTCGGTTTCGGTACTACCGGCGTCGCCGCCGCCACCGGTGGCCAGACCGCTTCCAACGCCGCCTCGACCTATGTCGACGCCCAAGGCGTTTCCAACTCCACAGCCATGTCGTTCAGTCCTATACTATTCGGCGGCGGCTCGCAGGCCATCACACTTGCCGCTAACAGCACCGACGGCACATTGGAATCGAAGACCATCACGTTGAATAACGTCAACGGGCAGAGCATCGATTCAGCCGTGAGCGTTATCAACCAGGAGCTTCAAGTGTCCAACAACCCGACGCTCCAAAGCATCGTCGCGGTCAAGGAAGACTCCAGCGGAACGGAGAAGATCAACTTCATCAGCTCCAACAGCAGCTTCAGCGTAAGCGTGGGCGCTTCGCCGAACACAGATGGAATCTCCGGAACGGTTGGGGGAAACGCAGTGGCCGGCGCCACGACGCAATCCTCGGCGCTGGGAACCGGCACCACGGTTTCCATCGATACGCAGCAGAACGCGATTCAGGCCGTGACCGCCTTATCCGCCGCTGTAACCAAACTGGGTAGCGCCCAAGCCGCGGTAGGTACTGGCGAGAACCAGTTGAACTATGCGATCGGTCTGGCGCAGTCTCAGATCACCAACTTCACGGCAGCCGAGTCGCGCATCCGCGATGCAGACGTAGCCGCCGACGCGGCCAACCTGACCAAGGCGCAGACGTTGCAGCAGGCCGGCATAGCGGCGCTTTCGCAGGCCAACTCCGAAGGACAGGCGGTTCTTCATCTCCTGCAATAAATAGTAAAGTCCATCCGCCGGCCGCTCAAAGGGCCGCCGGTTTAAAGCTTGGGCCGAAAATGGACGATGAGTTCATTTTCGGCCCAAGGAGGTTTTATGGCCACGGCATCCACCAGCTCATTATTCACGGGTACCAGCGCATTCTCTTCCAGCTTACAGAGCGACATCACGAAAGAAGTGGCGATCGCCACTCTTCCCATCACCCAGCTTCAGAGCGACCAAACCACGTTGACGGGCCAAAACACCGAGCTCGGCACGATGAATACGCTGTTCACCAACCTGCAAACCGCGGTTCAGGGCATCGATGCGGCCGTCAGCGGATCTTCGTTCACCCCTACAGTATCCGATCCCACCGTTTTGACCGCGAGCACTTCGGATGGGGCGACGGAGGGCAATTACTCCGTCCTGGTGAGCGATGCTGGCGCCTACTCCACCAGCTTGAGTGCGAGTACCTGGGTGGACACGACTGGAGCCGCCCAAACCTATTCACTGGTCGTCGGCGGCCAGACCTACAGCATCACTCCGACGGATAACAGCGCCGCAAGCGTGGCCTCGGCCATCAACTCTCAAGAAGGCGATAACGTCCAGGCCACCGTCGTCAATGTCGGTTCCAACAGCACGCCGGATTACCGGATCTCGCTGCAAAGCTCGACGCTCGACGACGACCCGGTCGATCTTCAGCTCAATGGAACCAGCCTTCAAACACAGCAAGTCACGGGGCAGGCGGCGCAGTATGAGGTGAACGGTTCGGGTTTGACCGTTACCAGCAACACCCCCACCGTGACTATTTCTCCCGGACTGACGGTCGACCTGCTCGCGAGCAGCGCAACGGCTGACAATATTACCGTCGAGCGCTCATCGACCACGCTTGCCAATGCGCTCACCAACTTCACCACCGCTTACAACGCCGCGGCGACCGAAGTAACCGCGCAACGCGGCCAGAATGGAGGCCCGCTGCAAGGACAGAGCATTGTATTCGACCTCTCGGAAGCGCTCGGAACCATCGGAACTTACAGCAGCGGGACAGGCGCTATCAGCGGGCTCACCGATCTGGGGTTCACACTCGGCACGAACGGTCAGTTGACATTCGACGAATCCACGCTGTTAGGCTCCGATTTGACCAATTCGGCCGCGATCGATTCCTTCCTCGGCTCCATCGCCGGAGGCGGTTTCCTGCAGAGCGTCAACACCACTCTTACAGGATTGGTAGATCCAACCAGCGGAGAAGTCACGGACGCGCAAACCAGCATGACGGCTGAGATCTCCCAGATCGGCACACAGATCACGACCCAGCAGGCCCAGGTCGCCTTGCTCCAGTCGAATCTGACGAGCCAGGCGAGCGCGGCCGACGCCTTGATCTCGAGCATGGAACAAACATATTCGTACCTGAGCGACCTGTTCACCTCGGATACAGCGAACGAGGAGGAGAACTCCGTTGCATAGCGAAATTCAAGCCCGGATCCGGTGCGCTGTGTCCGCGGGAGAGTTCGGCAAGGCGTCGGCGCTCTGGGAGACATATTCGCAGCAAGTGACGGACGCGACCCGTGGCGGCGCCTGTTCCGCGGCGGAACTGGCTCGAATGCGCGAGTGCATTGAGTGGACGCGTAACGTGGTTACTTGTGCGCACGCCCATGCTCAGCTCCGCCTGAACACGTGGCGGACGCAACTGCAGGCGGCGGCGATTTACGGGCGGCCGCCCCGATAGCGACTGCACCGGACAGCCAGTGGGGCGGCCAATCCTGGCTGCCAGCCGCGCCTTTCAGGCGCCTTCGCACTTCGCTCATTGACCGGTCTATTTCGTGGACACTACACTAGGCTAGGATCAAATCATCTGGAAAGATAACCTACGCGTGGTGATGGTCTCAACGCGCAACCCGCTCAACATCGGGGCTGCGGCGCGCGCTATGGCGAACTTCGGCTTTGCTCGGCTATGCGTCGTGAACCCCTACGACGTGGCGTTCCGCGAAGCGCGCTCCGCCGTAGGCGCGGCGCCGTTGCTCCAGGCGGCGGAGGAATTCTCCAGCGTGGAGGAGGCTATCGCCGATTGCACCCTGGTGGTGGGGACCACCTCGATTGGACATCGCGAGCTGCAGCACCCCGTCCGGCGCCTCGAATATGGGTCGAAGCTGATTCATCGTCGGCTGGCCACTGCGCGGGTGGCGCTGCTGTTCGGGTCGGAAAAATTCGGCCTTTCGAACGAAGACCTGAGCCATTGCCACTGGCTGATGCGCATCCCGACCACCGATCCGGGCCTTTCGATGAACCTCGGGCAAGCCGTCGCGCTGTGTCTTTACGAACTGGCGCGCGATCCTGCGGCCGTGGACGCGCGGCCGGAAAAGATTAAAGCCGCTTCCGCCGGCGAGATCGAACAGATCACGCTGAAGCTGCTCGAAGCGCTGAAGCTCAGCGGCTATATTAACCCTGTAATCGCCGATTCCACCGAAGAAAAAGTGCGGCGTCTGGTGCGCCGGCTCGACATCCGGGCGCGCGATGTTCCGGTGCTGTTGGGAATGCTGCGCCAGATCCTCTGGAAACTTCGTTAAGATAGAGAATTGCAATCCAAGCCGCCGTGCGTTATCGCCATCTATCCGGGATCGTTCGACCCCATCACCAATGGGCACCTCGATCTGATCCAGCGCGGCTCGCGGTTGTTCGACCGGCTGGTGGTTTCCATTCTGCGGAATGAGACCAAGGAGCCGCTCTTCTCTGTCGAAGAGCGCATGGAAATGCTTCGCGAGGTGGTCGGCGTTTACCCCAACGTGGAAGTGGATTCGTTCGGGGGACTGCTGGTGGATCACGCGGGGGCGCGCTCGGCTACGGTCCTGCTGCGCGGCATACGCGCCATTTCCGATTACGAGTACGAGTTGCAGATGGCGCTGATGAACCGCCGGCTGCAACCGGGACTCGAGACCGTCTTCATGATGGCCAACGAGATTTATTCGTTTATCAGCTCGCGGCTGGTGAAGGAAGTTTTCAGCCTGGGCGGGAGTATTACGGGACTGGTGCCGCCGTCAGTGGAAGAGCGGCTGCAGCGGCGGTTGCCGAAGATTACATAATGAAGATTACATAATAGGGGGCGTAAGAAATAATGATGCAGGCAGTAGCAAACGCAATTGCGGAGCGGATCTCGTGGATCAGCGAATCCTCCACCATGAAGGTCGCGGCCGACGCCGGGAAACTGCGCGCCGAAGGCGTGGACGTAGTGGATTTCGGCGCGGGCGAGCCGGATTTCCCCACGCCCGATAACATCAAGCAGGCGGCCATTCGCGCGCTGGAGCAGAACTTCACGAAGTACACGGCCGCCAGCGGCACGCTCGAATTGAAGAAGGCTGTTTGCGAGCGTCATACCGCGGATTTCGGCACCGCATACAAGCCGGCCGAGTGCCTGATCACGGTGGGCGGCAAGCACCTGATCTTCAACCTGACGCAGGCGTTGATCAACCCCGGCGATGAAGTGGTGATCCCCGTACCGTACTGGGTGACGTATAAAGACGTGGTGAATTTCGCCGGCGGAAAGTGCGTGTTCGTCGATACCGATGAGCGCAAAGGCTTCACGCTCACGGCAGCTATGGTGGAGCCGTATCTCAATGCGCGCACCAAGATGGTTATTATCAATTCGCCCTCGAACCCCAGCGGCGCGGTGATGGATCGCGGCGAGTTCGAGAAGGTTTTGCGGCTCACGGCCGACCGCGGCATCTACCTGATGACGGACGAGTGCTATTGCAAATTCCTATACGGCGACGGTCACGATGGCGAGCCATTTTCCATCGCGTCGCTGCCGGGCGCAAAGGACACCGTGCTGGTGGCGGGATCGCTTTCGAAGACGTACGCCATGACGGGATGGCGCATCGGCTTCGGCCTGGCGCCGGCGCCGATCATCGAGGCCATGGGCAAGCTGCAGAGCCACTCGACGTCGAATCCGAACTCGATCGCGCAGAAGGCCGCGGTGGAGGCGCTGCGCGGGCCGCAGGATTCGGTAGCGATCATGCTCGCCGAATATCGCAAGCGGCGCGATTTCGTGGTCAACCGGCTGCGCGCCATTCCTGGCGTGGAGTGCGCCGAGCCGCGCGGGGCGTTCTATGCCTATCCGAACCTGGGAGTGGCGATCGGCAAGAACGGCATTCACAACACGCTGCAGCTTTCGGAGCGTCTGCTGGCCGAAGCGCACGTCGCGGTGGTTCCCGGTGAAGCGTTTGGCACGGACCGGCATGTTCGCATCTCTTACGCTACTTCCATGACGGAGCTGGAGCGCGGCCTGGACCGCATCCACCAGTTCATCGTCAAAAATTCGTAGATCTCGTAGATGTAGATATGAACCAAGCCTATGAGCGCTTGGCAGGCGAAAGCTCCTGCCCCACGAGAACGCATGCCCTTGCTCACCAAAGTGGGACAGACGCTTTCGTCTGTCAATCCGGCGATCGTTCCCCGCATCGATTAGGCACCCAGCCGAACCTATGAGTCAAACCATGGCCCGTGCCGTGCGCCTTACGCCTTCTCTGCGTGAGAAGGTCTGGGGTAAGACTCGTCTCGCGCCGTGGTTTCCGGATTCGGAAAAGCCAATCGGCGAAGCCTGGTTTCTGGCGGACCGTGACTTACCGCTGCTCGTGAAGCTGCTCTTCACTGCAGACCGGCTGTCGGTGCAAGTGCATCCCGAAGATGGCGAGGATGGGCCGCGCGGCAAGACCGAAATGTGGTACATCCTGGAGGCCGGACCCGGCGCCGCGATCGCGCTCGGATTCCGCGAGCCGATTACGCGCGCGCGGCTGCGAGAATCGACGAAGACGGGTGAGATCGAGCAGCTTCTCAAGTGGGTCCCGGTGCGCGCGGGCGAGACGTATTTCGCGCCGGCGCACACGGTGCACGCTATCGGCAGCGGCATTGTGCTGTGCGAGATCCAGGAGAATTCGGATGTGACTTACCGCTTGTGGGATTACGGACGGCCGCGCGAGCTGCACGTGGATCAGGCGGTGGCGATTGCGGACCTGGGCGTGCATCCCGGCGCGTCGCAGCCCAAATCGCTCGGCGAGGGACGCGAGGAACTGGTCCGGTCGAAATTCTTCGTTACCGAGCTAGTCGGCGGCGTGCGCTTGATTCCGGAGCCGCATCCATGCCAGATCTGGATTTGCGCCGGCGGCGACGGGAAAATTGGCGGCGAGCCGGTTCACGCAGGCGAAGTCTGGCTGCTTCCCGATTCGGGCGAGCAGCCCGCGATTGAGGCGGAAGCGGCCCGGTTCCTGCGGACCTACGTGCCCGGTGGGTAGGGTATGCTTTAGCTTGGCGGCCAGCCAGGCGAAGCTTGCCGCGTGGCGCTTCGCGGCGCGGCCTGTGGCAAGCTGAAGCATACCCCAGCACTCGGGTTTAGTTCCAACTGGGACTAGTTGCTAGTACGCATTTGGCGCCGGGCACTGCCGCCATCCGGCCGGGATACGATATGATCTTTTGTGACCGGTTGCTATGATCAAGCGCCGCTTTTGGCCCAACTACTACTTTTTCTGGCGCCGCCAGCTTGCGCCGTTAGATGCTGGCGACCCGTCCCTGCCCGAGGTCGTGACCTTTGGCGATGGCAGATCGATTCGGCAGTTTCTATCGCAGTACAGGGACGATATTTACGCGATGGATAACTTGCGCGGCTTGCTGGGTGAGATGCGACAGTGGATCGACGTATCCCGCCTCACCAGCGATCAGTTGCTGACAGAGATTGCCCAGCTGATCCTGGCAGGCAAACTTGGGGTTGGCATAGCTCCGCGGGACTTTTCCATCGGGGTGAACGATGTTGACAAATCCGGAGATATGGCGTCAGCGCCAGCGGGAGCCCCGGTCAGTTCCACGCGGTCGGAGGAGCCCGAACCGGCCACCCTTCCACCCGATTTGCAGGCCGCTGCGCAGGCGGCGGCGCTGACCCAAGCGGCCGCCAATGGAACGCCGTTTTGCGCGCAATGCCGTGCGGCTGCGCTCGCCGCCGCCGGGAAACAATGATGGCGAACCCACGGGCGTCTTATATCAAGGAGCAGCTTTGGCCCAAGGGCAGCGGCCGCGAAGTCTGGATGATCGTTGACGGAGCGCGCGACCGCCGGGTCTTCGGCGCGCTGCTGGATTCTTACCTGACCTACACGTGTCTGTATCATGGCGACATCGCGCCGGAACTGGAAGTTGTCGCGCCCTACCTGGTGCAACTGGAATACGACGACAAGTATAGCCAGCAACTGATCGAGCGCGCCTGGGGCAACAGTTGGGGAGTTTTTCTCAAGTGCGGCGCGAGCGTCGCAACCTTGCGGCGGCACTTGCGCAAACTCCTCTCCGTGCGCGGTCCTAATGGGGACATCCTGCTTTTCCGTTATTACGATCCGCGCGTGTTGCGGGTCTATCTCCCGACGTGCCGTTCGGAAGAACTGGAGACCGTTTTCGGCCCGATTGACCGTTTCTGGCTGGAAGACGACAGTCCCGAAACCATGCTGGAGTTTCGCGTCGATCACGGGAAACTCTTGCGCAACGAGTTCGCGGTGGCGGCGAAGGTTGAGGTATAACCACCCGGGTATCGGCACACGCCGGCTAAAAGCCGGCGGCAGCCATGATTGGCCGCCCACTTGAGAGTTACGTCCGGCGCCCAGTGTCGACAATTCGACTCTTAACGCTGCACCGTCTGGGCTTGCGTCGACGTCCCTGCCGCTCGAAGTTGTCCTCCAGCATGTATCAGAGCCGCCGCGATAAAGAGAGAGAGCGTAGCAACCACGGCCCAGTCGAGGACACGGTTCCAATGTTTCATGCTGTCAATGATGCACGCCGCGCTCCAATTGACCGCTTCAAGCTTCAGGACTTTCGGGGATAGGGGTTGCGCGGGCTGGCGCACCCTGCGCGATTTCACCCTATCGCTTGATTCGCCAGCTTCCGCTTTGGCGCCGCTCGTGCCATAATTCGTCAGCGCCACCAGGGTTTCCTGCAGAGCTTCCTCTTCCCTCGTCACGTTTGCGAAGTCCAGCTCTTCGAGCCGCGCCACCATGCGCTCGAACTCCAATAGGCCACAGGGTCCAACGCTCTCATACCCATTTCGTCCACTCCTTACGGTCGTACTCGCTATGATTCAGCAGTGCCTTCACGTAGATCCTTTGTAGATTGCATTTCACGCCCGCGCTGAGCGCAGGTTGGCGGCGTGACTTCGTGATTTAATAAGGAAACCAAAATGTCCACATATACTTTGGCGTTCCTGATCGGCGTGATTGCAGGACTGCGTTCGCTGACCGCCCCGGCTGTGGTCAGTTGGGGAGCGCGCCTTGGCTGGCTGCACCTGGAAAACACGTGGCTGGCGTTTCTGGGGGCGCCGGTCGCTCCATACATTTTGAGCGCGCTGGCGGTTGGGGAGTTGATTGCCGACAAGCTGCCCAAGACGCCCAGCCGAAAGGCGCCGGTGGGTTTTGCAGCCCGGGTCATGACGGGGGCGCTGTGCGGAGCCGCGCTTGGCGCGACAAGCCAGGCTGCGATTGGCGGCTTGCTGGCGGGCGTGCTGGGCGCGGTAGCGGGGACGTTGGGCGGGTACGAGGCGCGGAGGCGGCTCGTAAGAGCGATCGGAGGGAACGATTTTCCCATCGCCTTGATCGAGGATGCGATTGCGATTGGCGGCGCAATCTGGATCGTCTCTCGATTTTGACGGGACTACTGGGAGGCAAGCCCTCGTACGCGGGATGCGCGCAACCGTCGGAACGATTTGTGGGGTTGGTGGCCTCGTCGGGTCAGGCGTTGGCGTACGCCGCGGCCAACGGCTGGATCGTTTTCCTCTAGTTGCCGTGGACTTCCTTCCGTCACCCTCGAAAATACAAAGCGAAGCGTGTGTTTTCATACCTCACCTTGGCCCGCCGAGGGGCAGGGCAACACTCTTGATGAACTTGCGCCGCGGCCAAAAACCACGGAAAGGAACGTAAACATACATGCCTGCGCAATTTCCAAACAGAGACGGGCGTTTCCGTGCATTCGTCGATGACGCGGCGCGATTTCCGCCGCGTTCCCCGGAAACCCGCACCTTTGCGTATGCGTCGGATTTAATGAGTTCCACTTTATTTTTCCGAACCAGATAACGTGCCCTATCGACAGGACAACAGCTTCGTCTATCCCGGAGAACTCGAACCTGACTTGGTTCTTGATGGCGTGATCGGCCGGTGATGCCGCGCCGGATTCCGGAACAAACCGACGTCTTTATCGTGGGCGGAGGGCCGGCGGGACTGGCCGCCGCCATCGCGTTGCGCGCCCAGGGCTTTGGCGTGACAGTGGCGGACGCCGCGCTGGCTCCAATCGACAAGACTTGCGGCGAGGGCTTGATGCCGGATGGCCTTGCGGCGCTGGGGCGGCTGGGCGTCACGCTTCGTCCACAACATTTTTTCCCATTTCGCGGGATTCGCTTCGTGGGCAGCGGCGCTTCGGTGGATGCCAGCTTCCCCAATGGGACCGGCGCCGGAATTCGCCGGACGTATCTTCACCAGGCGCTGATCGACCGCGCCGAGGAGACAGGCGCCACATTGCTGTGGGGAGTGCGGGTGAAGGGATTGTCGGGAAGCGGCGTGGCGCTGGATGGCGGCGCGGTGAAATGCCGCTGGGTGGTGGGCGCCGATGGAGAGAACTCGCGCGTACGCCAATGGGCGGGACTTGAGAGCGCGCGGGGCGCGTCATTGCGCTTCGGCTTCCGCCGCCACTATCGAATTGCGCCTTGGACCGATTGCGTGGAGATTTATTGGGGCGCTGGCTGCCAGGTCTACGTGACGCCGATCGGCCGCGAGGAGATCTGCGTGGTAACGATATCGCGCGATTCGCACTTGCGGCTGGATGAGGCTCTCCCCATGTTTCCGGAGCTTTCGGGCCGATTGCAGAGCGCCCCGGCGATCACAACGGAGCGCGGCGCGGTAACGGCTAACCGCCGGCTGGCGCGGGTCTACGGCGGCCGCGTGGCGCTGGTGGGCGACGCCTCGGGATCGGTGGATGCGATCACCGGCGAGGGCCTGCGGCTCGGCTTTGAGCAGGGCCTGGCGCTGGCTGCGGCATTGGCGGACGGAGATCTGAGGGCGTATGCGGCAGCCCATCGGCGGTTGGCGCGGCGGCCGGCTTTTATGGCAGCGCTGATGTTGTCGATGGATCGTTCCGCGTGGCTGCGGCGGCGTGCGCTGCGCGCGCTTTCCTGCGAGCCGCGAATATTCGCGACACAGCTGGCGATGCACGTGGGGGCGGCCACTACCACCGATTTTATCCGGCGCTCGATGCTTCCCCTGGGCCGGTATATTCTTACCGCTTGAGGGCGCGGGCCGAACTGGTCGTGCGACTTCGTGCGAACCGAAAGCCGGCCTGGAGCGCGCTGCCATTGAATGCGACCGGCAGATCGCCGCTCTGATCCAAACCATGCACGCCATCGCACCGTTGGTTGGCGAGGAACCGGTGACGCTGCCGACGAGTGCGGAAGCGGAACTGGCGCCGGGCGGGATGACGGAGAGCATTCGTAACATTCTTACGGAGGCGGGTGAACCGCTCACGGCTTCGGAGATCCGCGACGGTTTGGAACGGAAGGGATTCGATATGCGATCTTACTCGAATCCTTTAGCGAATATACATACGATTCTGCGGCGCCTGACGGAGTCAAAGGCGGTGGAGACTACGCACGAGATCAATGCCGCGTCGCCGGGCGGCAAGAGGTTTACGATTGCGGTGGGAAAGCGCTTTGAAGTGGAGAAGGTAGCGGGAAAGAGCTTTGAGATCGGCAAGCTGAAGGGCTTTGTCGGGGTGGGACGACTGAAACGGCGGAGCCGGGTCAATTAGGATCCCATCTGTCTCAGATAGTCTGTCACTCAGGTTTGGATACATACTTACGTTGGCGCGGTGGATGCAAGTAGGTTCACGGAGTTCAAGAACCTATGAAAAACCGACTATCCTATCTAACAGCCGTGCTGCTCACGTCGGCATGCCTTGTGTATGCGGCGGTTCACACGGATTTCGATCACAAAGCCGATTTCGGTAAGTATCATACCTATTCGTGGATCGGCGTCAACGCGGGCAATTCTCTCTGGCAGGATCGCATTACCAGCGCAGTAGATGGCGCGCTGTCCGCAAAGGGGTGGACTAAGGTCGCATCCGGCGGGGATGCGGCGGTCTCGGCCTTTGGCAAGACCACTGAGAAGGACACTATGGAGACCTTCTATGACGGCTTCCCGGGTTGGGGCTGGCGCGCGCGGTGGTGGGGCGGCGGCATGGGAATGGCGACCACCGAGGTTATACCGGAACGGGTGGGAAACCTGACCGTGGACATTTTCGATGGAACTACCAAGCAGTTAATATTCCGCGGCGAGTCATCCGACACTTTGTCGAGTAAGGCGGATAAGAACGATAAGAGGATGGAACACTCCGTGGAAGACATGTTCAAGAAGTTCCCGCCGCGGGAGAAGGACTGACCCGAGTGGTGGGGTGAGCCCGTAGCTTGCCGCGTCCCGAGCCGCTCTTAGCGCTCGGCTCTGAGTATACACTCAGATTTCAGGCCACGGGCCCGCCCCACACGGCCCCCCCAACGGGTGGCCGCTAATGCCCGTTTGCTAAAATCCTACTTGCATGGCGCAGTCGGATTTTGCAGTGCTGATCCCCGCGTATAAGCCCGGACCGGATTTTCCCGGGCTGGTATCCGATCTTATCCGGCTCGGCGTGGAGCGCATTGTGGTCGTCGACGACGGCAGCGGCGTTTGGTTCCGCGGGCTCTTCGACGAAGCAGGCGCGCACCCGCAGGTTCGCATCTGCCGCCACGCCATCAACCTGGGCAAGGGCGCGGCGCTGAAGACCGGCATCAATGCGATATTGTGCGAAGCTCCGGAGATTGGCGCAGTGGTCACGGCCGATGCCGACGGGCAGCATGCGCCTGAAGATATCCTGGCCGTCGCGCGCGCGGCCGCCGCTCATCCCGGGGCGCTGGTAATGGGCGCGCGGCAATTTTCCAAGCGCGTGCCGTTTCGCAGCAGACTCGGCAACAATGCAACCAAAATAGTGATGCGCATCGTGGCGGGGCAGCGGCTTTCGGATACGCAGACGGGCTTGCGCGCCATTCCCGCAAGGCTGTTGGCGGATCTGCTAAAGACACCGTCGCAGGGCTACGAGTTTGAGCTCGATATGCTGCTGCTTACGCGCAACCAGCGCGTAGCGGTAGTCGAGCAACCCATTCGAACCATTTATCTGGATGGGAACGCATCGTCGCACTTCAATCCGCTGCTCGATTCCATGCGGATTTATTTCGTGCTGCTGCGGTTCGCGCTGATCTCCATGTTCACGGCGGTCATCGACAACCTGCTGTTCAGCGCCTGCTACATGTATACGGGCAACAAGCTGACCAGCCAGGTGGTGGGACGCATCGGCGCGATGACGTTCAATTTCGCCACGGTCAAGCGCATGGTGTTCAACTCGCGCGGCTGGGTATGGCGCGAGTTTTTGGAATATACGGCGCTGGTGGCCGTCTCAGGGACCATCTCATACGGGATGATCGTATTGTTTACGGCGCATCTTTCCATCGGCGTATTGAAGGCGAAGCTGCTGGCGGAAGGCATCCTGTTTCTGGCGAATTTCCTGGTGCAGCGCGACTTCATTTTCACCGGCGGCGGCAAACCCGCACCGCCGGCGGCCGCCGATCCGCTTGCCGCGCCCCGCGCTCCCGGCGCCGAAACCGACCTGCCTCGATGAACGGCGTGTTGCAGCACGGCAGCCTCAAGGGCCTGGAAATGGGCTCTCCGGAGTGGTTCGCGGCGCAGCGCGCCATGATCGATTCCAAGCCGGCGGTGAAGCGCTGCTACAACCTGTGGTACGACCTGTTGCTGGCCGATGCCGATAGTGTTCCGCCCGAGCTACGCGCCAAGGCGGTGGTGGAAATCGGCAGCGGGTCGAGCTTTATTCGCGACCGGCGGCCGGAAATTATTACCTCCGATGTCACGCCCGGCAACGTGGATCTGGTGCTGGATGGGCGCGCGCTGCCGTTTGCCGCCAATTCCGTGCGCGCGCTGCTGCTGACGCACGTCTTCCATCACATTCCGGACGTGGCGAGCTTTCTGCGCGAAGCCGATCGCGTACTGGCGCCCGGAGGCGTGATCTCGATGGTGGATGAGACGCACACGCCGTTTGCGCGCTTCTTCTTTTCCGTGTTCCATCCCGAGCCGTATGACGACCGCGCCAGCGATTGGAGCTTTCCCGCGGGGCATTCGATGCTCGATTCCAACCAGGCGCTGGCGTGGATGGTGTTCTTCCGCGACCGCGCGCGGCTGCGCAAGATTGCGCCCTCGCTCGAGCTGGAGCAATGGCGGTATCTGCCGTGGTTTTCGTATCTGATGTCCGGCGGCGTGAACTTGCGGAGTCTGGTTCCGCGTCCGCTGGCGGGGGCGTTCTTCGGCCTCGACCGCGCGCTGAAGCCGCTCGACGGCCTGTTCGCGATTCACTGGAGCCTGACGGTGCGGAAGGCGCGTGGCTGACCGGGCGCCATCTCTCGCCGAGGAAGCGCGCTATCTGCACGCGTGCCTGTTCCGCGCGCCGTTGGACGCCGTTACGGTAGCGCGCTATGAGGCCGCGCTTGAGGTAGGGCATGCTTTAGCTTGCCCAGGCGCGGTTAACCTCTCCGTTGTATCCAAGGTGGTGGCGCGGAGCCTCGATGCGGAAGCCGTGGAGTTCGCGCTGCGGCGCCTCGACCTGGGGCGCGATCTGGCGCGCAGGATGCAGATTCTGTGCTATCTGGTTGAAGTGCAGCCGGCCTACTTTGGCGAATTCGTCAACGTGGAACGGTCGCGCGGGCGCGCTTGGGCGGGATTGCTGGGCGCCACTTTGCGCAGCGCGTGGAAGCTGGTCAAAGGCGAATATCTGGTCCGGCGTCATGGACTGGTTTGATCTCATTGTGGTGGGCTCGGGTCCGGGCGCAACGTTCGCGGCCTATGGCGCGCGCGGGTGCAGGATCCTAGTGCTCGATGTGGGGCACGATGCGCCGCCGTCCCCGGAATTGACGGGCAACGCCTACGAATTGCGCCGCGGCGAAACAGATTTGTTCCCCGCGCTGATCGGCGAGGGCTTTGAAAGCCTGCGTAATCTGTGGAAGCGGCCCATCAGCTTGAAGCTGAAATCGCCGTACATGTCGTACATCGTGCGCGATTGGGAGCGGGTGGCGCCGGTGGCGAGCGAGTCGTTCGAGGGCGCCATCAGTTTGGCCAAAGGCGGACTGGCGAATGGCTGGGGCGCGGGCGTATACCGCTTCACGGATCGCGATCTGGCCGGGTTTCCGCTGACGGCCGCGGAGCTGCGGCCATACTACGACGAGTTGACCGCGCACATCGGCGTGAGCGGCGCCAACGACGATCTGACGGCGTATTTCGAGCGCGACGAAGGGCTGCTTCCGCCGCTGCGGCTTTCGGATTTCTTCGCGGAGCTGATGGGGCGTTACGAGCGCTTGCGGCCGCTGTTTCAGCGCGAGAAAACGGCCATCGGGCGAGCGCGGCTGGCTGTGCTGACGGAGCCGCGCAACGGACGCGCCGCATACGATTACGGGAATCTGGAGTTCTTCAGACCGCACGACCCGGCGATCTACACTCCGGCTTACACGATCGACGAAATGGTCCGCGCGGGAGCCATTGAATACCGCAGCGGGCATCTGGTGACACGTTATCGCGAGACGGAGGAAGGCGTCGAGGTGCACGCGCGCAACCTCGCCACGGACGCAACGGAAGTGGCGCGCGGGCGGAAGCTGCTGCTGGGCGCGGGCGCACTGAACACGGCGCGGATCGTGCTGGAATCGAATGGCGATTACCAAACGCGGCTGCCGGCGCTGGATAATCCCATGGCGTGCATTCCGTTCTTTCGCTTGGCGCGAATCGGAGAACCGCTGGCGGTTCACGATACGTCGCTGGCGCAGTTGAACCTGGTCGTGGAAGACGCGGAGTGGGGCGAGCCGCTGCAGGCATCGCTCTACGGGGCGACCGGGCCGCTGCGATCGGACATCGTGTTCAGCCTGCCGCTTTCCGTTCGCGCCAACCTGGTGTGGACGAAATATCTGGCGCCAGCGATGGGATTGCTGATGCTGTTCTATCCCGGCAGGCAGAGCCCGGAGAGCTATGTGCGGCTGCGGCCAACGGGCGAGCTGGAAGTGCAATTCGCGCCCGAGCCGCCGCATCAGCTGGAGCGGCGATTGATCCGGCTGTTGCGCAAAATGGGATATGTCACGCACGCGTCGCTGATTCAGCGGCCGGGCAGCGGGGCCGGGCTGCACTATGCGGGGACGCTGCCGATGCGCGCGGAGCCTGGGCGTTACGAAGCCAGCGCGGAAGGGCTACTGGCAGGGACGCGGGGCGTGTACATTGTGGATGGCGCCGGCTTTTCGCGGTTGCCGGCGAAGAATTTGACGTTTACGATTATGGCCAATGCGCTTCGGATCGGGCGGCGCGTTGGGCACCGGATCGGGCAGCAGGCGCCATGAGGATTTTCATTACCGGTATCGGCGGATTTCTGGGCAGCGCTCTGGCGGCGCATCTGGCGGCGCGCGGCCACGAGGTGCGTGGATCGAGGCGGAGCGAAATGCAACTGGGCGGACCGTTCGACGCGTCGGTGTTCGCGGGAATGGAGGTTGTGATTCACTGCGCGCACGATTTCGCCGCCGGAGCGCGCCGCAAGAATGTGGACGGCACGCGCGCGTGGTTCGATGCGGCGGCGGCGCAGGGCGCGCGCTTGCAGGTGCTGCTGAGCTCCTATTCCGCGCGCCCGGACGCCGAATCCGAATACGGCCAGACCAAGTTCGAGATGGAGGGAATGTTTGAAACAGTGCTGCGTCCGGGCCTGGTGATGGGCGACGGGGGCTTGTACCGGAAGCAGCGGGCGGCGCTGCTGCGAATGCCGGTTGTGCCGGTGATTGGGGATGGATTGCAGCCAACCGCGGTGATTCGCATCGAGCACTTTCTGGATGCGGCGATGGTTGTGATCGAGGGGGAACGGAGGGGCGCGTTCAATCTGTTCTATGAAAAGCAACCGAGCTACCGCGAGCTGGTGCGCGCTATCAAAGAGGAGGCGGGGCGGCGAACCATTTTCCTACCGATTCCGGCGGGTCTGGCGCTGGCGCTGGCGCGCGCGGCGGAGGCGCTGCATCTGCCGGTCCCGGTGAAGCCGGGCCAGATTCGGGCGTTGATGGGTAATCGGCTGGCGCCTTGGATGTCGGACTTAGCCGGCTTATCGCCGAAGGCTACGGGGTGGGGTCAGCGGTAGGGTCGAGGCTGCCTCTACATCTCAGATAGAGGCGATGAGAATCTGGGCGGGCGGTCGCCGTAATAGGTTGGGTCGGCGAATTTCTCTTTGAAGACTTTTTCCCAGCGCGCTTCTTCGGTGCACACACGGCACACGCCGCAGCGGCATCGGCTCATTTTGAGCCGTTTGGGAAGGTGAATGGGGTGCGCGCCTGGCGCCGTACCCTGGCTCCGGGCGGCGATTGCCGGGCTGTGGGAGCCGGCCAGCAATTGCTCAATGACGTTGACTTGCGATAATTCCAATTCCATGCTTTCCTCCGTGCCGCGAGATGGCTCAGTCATACCGTGTTCCTATGATGGGATTATGGTGGAAGGCGGCCGCTAATTTCAATTCCACGAATGACATAAATCGAGTTGCTAACTTAAGAAGATTGGTTGAGTTTACTTACGATAGTAGACAAAACGCCCGCAAATCGGGCGGATTCGGAGAATGCGCAAGGCAAGCGGCGCGGAAGGTCCGCCGCGTATCGCGCTGTGCGTTGGGTTAGCTTACCGCAGAAACCCACTGCGGCCGCTCGATTGCGAGCTGACCGCGTCGTTGCGCTCGTCATCCAACGCCAAGATCCGGCGCAGCTCCGGAGACAGCGACGCCTGCGTTTCCGGTCGAAGCAGGCGTTTCTGGTATTGCTGCTGGGGCTGATCGCCGCGTACGAAGAAGGCGTGCAGAGAACGCCGCGGCGAGGCCGTGCGATTGGCAGTTCCGCCGTGCCATAAGTGGGCGTTCATCAGGATAACGTCGCCGGCCGCGCCCAGCGCCAACCGCTCTTCTGGATGCGCAGCCCACGGGTCGTCGAGGGCCTGCTGTGGCAGCTTTCCCGAAATGTGCGAGCCGGGCACGAAGCGGGTGGCGCCGTTCTCAGTCGTGAAATCGTCCAGCAGCCAGATGGAATTGAAAACCGCATTGCCCTTTGCATCCGGAACCAATCCCATGTCGCAATGCAGCGGTTGCGACGAGTTGGAAAGCGGCGCGGCGGCGCGGTAGTTCAAGCTGCCAAGCTTGAAGTCGGGACCCAACACGGCCCGGGCCGCCTGCAGCAGTTCGGCATGCACGATCAATTGCTGAAACACGTCTCCTTTGTCGACTAAGTTCGCGAGGCGATCGGCGTTGGCCTCTTTGCGAAATTCCGCGCCCGCATTTTCGCCCTCCAGCTCCAGTTGCCGGGCGGTGGCTGCGCGCAAAGCTTCGAGCCACGCGTCGCCGATCACTCCTGGGAGCAGGAGCCAACCTTCGACTTGAAGCTGGTGAATCTGTTGCTCGGTCATGACGAAGAGCATTGTAGCTCAGGGCTTCACAAGCAGGGGGCGAGAGGCATGACAGACCGGGCATGGCCCCGCGCCACCAGACCCGCCGCTCACACGCTATGCTGGGATCAAGCCGCGATGAGACCGGGTAGCTTCGTGTTCGCCTGCATCCTGACTGCCGCGCCGCTGCTCTCGCAAGCGCCCCAGCAACCGGGAAGCGTGTCCGGCAAGGTAGTCAACTCCGTCACGGGCCAAGCCGTCAAGAAGGCGGTGGTGACGTTGCGCGGAAGTAACGGGCAAAACTCCTACGTCACCGGGTCCGATCCATCGGGCAAATTCCAATTCGATAACGTCCAGCCGGATAAGTATGTCGCGACGGCTGAGGCCGAGGGCTACTTCGTTGCTTTGCGGACCAGCCATAAGCTTATCGCCGTGGCCGCGCAGCAGGAAGTTTCGGACGTGGAAGTGCCCATTGCGCCGCTTGGCGCCATCTCCGGCAAAGTCCTCGACGAAAGCGGCCAGCCGCTCGAAGAGGCTTCCGTCACGGCGATGCGCTACGACTATTCCAGGGGCGCCAAGAACCTCCAACCTGTAGGCGGGGCCCAGACCAACGACCGCGGCGAATACCGCATGTTCGACTTGCAACCTGGCCGCTATTATCTGATGGCCGTCGCCATTCGGCGCAACCAGGCCCTGGCGCCGCAGGCCGTGGGCGTCGGCGTTCAGGGTCGCGTTCCGCAAGAGAGCCGCGTTCATAGCACCGTCCCTGAGGAGGGCTATGCAGCGGTCTATTACCCGGGTGTGGCTGATGTTACGCAGACTTCGCCGCAAGAGCTGAAGCCGGGCGCTGAATGGACCGGCGCCGATTTCAAACTGCGCCAGCTTCCCGCCTATCACATCCGGGGCCGCGTGACGGGAGCGGCGGCGCGCAACGGGGGCCGCAACCTTGTGCGCGCGCAGCCCTGCGAAGCGGATGGAACGACGGGGATCGGGATGCCAAATACGCTGCAGGCGTCCTCGCAGCCCGATGCGCGCTTCGACGTTGCCGGCGCCGTGCCCGGAACCTATTGTGTGAGCGTCACGCCGCCGGGCGCAAGGGTGATGGCGGTAACACAAATGGTCACGGTGAAGGCCGGCGATGTGGACGACGTGGAGTTGCCGGTGTCCGCCTCATTTTCCGTCAGCGGAACGCTGGTCATCGACGGCACGCCACCCAACCCGATGCCACAGCTTTTTGTCGGCTTGCGCACAACCCCCAATCAGGGAGTTTCCCAAGTAACGATCAAGAGCGATGGAGCTTTTCAGATCGATGGCATGTATCCCGGCGCTTATTCACTGATGCTGCCCCAGGGTTCGCTGTACGCCAAGTCCGTACTCTACGGCAGCCAGGACGTAACCAACGGCGTGATTCCCAGCTTGCAGCCGGGCGTTGCATTAACCATCACCATGGGGACCGACCCCGGCGAAGTGGATGGAACCGTGCAGGCGGGAGCCGTAGAGGCTGGCGTCCCCGTCAACTTGGTAGCCGTTCCCGATGGCGCGTACGCGGCGCGGCAGGACATGCAGCGGTTCTCGTCAAGCGGCGCCGGCGGCAATTTCAGCATTCCGAATCTTCCGCCGGGCGACTACAAAATCTTTGCTTGGGAATCCGATGACTTCAGCGACCTGCGCAATCGCGATCTGTTAAAGCTGCTCGAGGGAAAAGCGCCGGCGGTCACGAGCAGGTGAGCGTCACGGCGATTTCTATCGGCGAAGTGAACGAGGCAAAGGGGAAGTTGAAGTGATGCGCATCGGTGAGACTCCGAGGTTGACAGACGAAAACGTCTGTCCCACCTGGTTGCCGAGGCCCCACATAGCATTGGCTGGATTGATACTGGCGACAGCGCTGGCCGCCGCAGCGCAGACCGGCGCCACGGTGCAGGGCCGCGTCGTCAGTTCGGCGCACGGCGAGGCGGTGGCCAACGCCCTGGTGACTCTGCGCGGCGTGGAAGCGCCCGGCGGAGCGCCGCCTCAGACGTACATTTGCCAAGCCGGCGCCGATGGCCGGTTCGCCATTGCCGGCGTGGCGCCGGGGGTGTATGAAACCGTGCCATCGAAGCCAGGCTTCATCGGCCGGCCGGCGGACCGCATCACCGCCGCGCACGATTTTCCGCCGGTCACGGTGGAGGCCGGCAAACCGGTGACGGGCCTCGAGCTGCGCCTGATTCCCGAGAGCGTGATTGCCGGAAAAGTGCTGGACGCCGACGGCGACCCCGTGCGCCACGCGCAGGTGGAGGCACAGCAATATGCGTACGTCTCCGGCAATAAGCAGCTCCGCTCCATGCACCAGGTGCAGACCGACGATCGCGGCGAGTACCGCATGTTCCATCTGCCTCCAGGGCGCTACTACGTCCACGCCGAGGCGATACCGCGTGGCGCGCGCCGGATGATTCCAGTCAATGCGCAGGTGCGCGGTACGCTTCCACCGACCACCCTGGCGGCGGCATATTATCCAGGCGTTGCAGACCCGTCGCGAGCTACGGAATTGCAGGCGCAGCCCGGCGGGGAGCTGGACGGCATCGACATCAGCCTGGCGCCGGAGAAGCGCTACTCCATTCGCGGAAAATTCCAAGACGGGGACGCCGCCAAGGCTCGCCGCGTGGTTCGCGTGGTGGAGCGCTCGGGCAACATAGCGCGCGGTCAGATGACGAGTCTCGCGGGACGCGATTCGTACGAGGTGCGGGATATTGCGCCCGGCTCATACATTGTGATTGGGGATTCGATCGACCCCGCCAACCCGGAAGAACGCCAGTTCGCGCGGCAGCCGGTGGACGTACTCGATCGCGACGTGGATGGCGTGGACCTGACGTTTTCCCCGGGCGTAAGAGTGAAGGGCACGGTGAAGGTGGAAGGGTCGGCGACCGTACCTTTAGGGGACCTGACGGTGTTTCTGCAAGCCAGCGATTCTTCCGGGCAACAGCAGGCCAAGGTCGCGGCGGATGGAACTTTCTCCAGCCCGGAAATGGCGCCGGGCATATATCAGGTGCGCATTGGCGGGCGCAATGCTTATCTGAAGAGTCTTCGCCTGGGCGACCAGGAGCTGCCGGAGCGTAAGATCGACACCGAGCATTTTTCCGGCGACTTGACGGTGGCGGTCAGTGCCGATTTCGGTCAGGTGGAAGGAACCGTGACAGACGAAGCCGGCAAGCCGGTGTACAACGCGAACGTGACGCTGATTGCCGATCAAAGCCGCGCGGATTGGCAGGAGCGTTTCTATGCCGTGTTCACACTGCCCAGCGGCCGGTTCCATTTCGCCAACGTACAGCCCGGCGAGTACCGGGCCTACGCGTGGCTGGGCGTGGAGCCAGGCGCGCCGCAAAGCGCCGAATTCCGCAAGCCGTACGAAGACCGCGCCGTGCCCGTCAAAGTGGAAGCCAACGGGCGGCAACGCCTGGATTTGAAGCCCATTCAGTGAGGGGCGTAGCGTCTACGAACGCCCGAGGCTGTGACACCCCAATAGGGCGATGGCGCCGCGGATCGCTCGCCTCTATTCCCATCCGCAAAAAAGGGGCTGCGATAAAATGATCGGATGCTTTGGCGTGCCGCGCTCTTCTTCCTTTCCGTACGACTGTTTGCGCAGATCCCTTTCACGCATTTTGTTGTATTCGGCGACAGCCTCTCCGACAACGGAAACTTCTACGCAGGCACAAGTCTACTCGGCATTCCTCAGCCTGGCCCGCCGCTGTACGCGACGGGTGAATATACGGACGGCGCTAACTCGGTTCCTGCTACCAGCGGGCCTTTGGGTCTGTGGATCGAACAGCTCGCGCCAATCATGAATTTGCCCGTTCCTCAACCCTATGCTAAGGGCGGCACGAATTATGCGGTCGCGTCCGCGCTGACCGGGACCAATCCAGCCTTCTCGCCGACGACGCCCAGCGTACCGTATTTGACCGATCAACTCAATCTCTTCCTGGCGGCGAATCACACGCCTGCGGTGAACGCCTTGTATGTATTTTGGGGTGGCAGTAACGACATTACCGGAGGTGTGGCCGCGGCTACAGCGGCTGCGAACGTTCAGGGTAACATCGCCACGCTCGCAACGGCCGGCGCGAAGTATTTCCTGTGGGTGAATCTGCCGCCTTTGGGAGAGGTTCCGGAAAACATCAATACCAGCATGCGGTCCGCCCTGGATGCGGCGTCCGTGACTTACAACCAGGCAATGACCAATGCGATCGCGCAGCTAAAAACGGCGCATCCCGGGATTACGATTGTCACGCTGGATGCGTATTCCATGTTTATGCTGACCACCGCGAACCCGTCGCTGTATGGCTATGTTAATGTCACGTCGCCCGCACAGGGATTGACCAACGTCAACCCGAATACCTATCTGTTTTGGGACATGCTTCATCCCACCACCGCCTCCAATGCTTATGTCGCGAAAGGCGCCTACAATGCGATTGTGTATGCATTCGGCGGACCGAGTTACACCTGCACTAACTCTACGCCGCCGCTGATTACGTCGATTGATTCGGCGAGCGCCTACGGAGGGTATTCCTACTTCGCATCCGGCTCATGGCTGGAGATCAAGGGCACGAACCTTGCGGATCCCGCCGATCCACGACTGTACGCCGCCACCAATCCCGGCCAGTGGACTGCGGGCGACTTCAACGGAGTGAATGCGCCTACATCGCTCGACGGAATCAGCGTGAGCATCGACGGGAAGCCGGCCTACGTTTGGTATCTCTCGCCGACGCAGCTCAACGTTCAAGCGCCCGAGGATTCAACCTTGGGGAATGTCGCCATCACGGTCACCAACTGTAAGGCGACCAGCGCGCAATTCACGTTCGCGCGGCGCACGCTTGCCGGTGGCTTGCTGGCGCCGGCGACTTACAGCGTCAACGGTACGCAATACATGGTGGCCACGTTCGCATCGGATGGCGCTTATGTGCTAAATACCAGCACCGGCGCGTCGTTTGGCTTGAACAGCCGGCCGGCGAAACCGGGAGACTTGATTATCGCGTACGGCGTCGGGTTCGGAGACGTGACTCCGGCGACGCTGCCCGGCGTTATCGTCCAGCAGAGCAACGCCCTTGTAAACCCGGTCACCTTCTCCTTCGGATCGGCAAATGCGACTCTCTCATACGCTGGACTGGCGGGCAGCTTCGTAGGCCTCTACGAGTTCTACATCACTGTCCCGGCCGGACTTGCCAACGGCGACTACCAGATCAACGTGACGCAAAATGGGACCTCGGTTCCGCAGACATTGTACGTGACTGTGCAGAACTAACCGCCATCTCACCTGGCAGGCCCGTCGCCCCGGGCGAGTTTCCGGAGTTATCATTTACCCGCAGTCATCGCCTTCAAGAAACGGTAGTAGAAATCGACGCCGTCGAAGAAAGAGGTCACTCGCACGCGCTCGTCTTTGCCGTGCGCGCGAATGTCGTCCTGGTCGATTCCCACGCCGTTGATCCCGTAGCTGGGTATGCCCGCGGCCATCGTATAGATACTGTCGGACGCGCCGGTTTCCATTTCGGGAATCACCGGGGCGCCGGGCCACATCTCCGCCGCCACACGCTCCAGCGGCAGCAGCACTTCCGGCGACGGCAGCACGGTGGGAAAGCCTTTCGAATCCGCCGCCTGGTCCGATACGCGGTCCGCTGCGCCAATCGCACCGACATACCGGACTGTGACTTTGGGATCGCCAAACACGCGGACCAACGCCTGCTCCGTCTCCGCGGGAGAGTGGCCCGGCAGAATGCGGCAATTCACAATCGCCTGCGCCGTTTGCGGCAAGGCGTTATTGGCGTGGCCGGCGCTGAGCCTGGTGGCGACGCAAGTGGTGCGCAGCATGGAGTTGTAGCGCGGATCGCTACTCAGCCGCGCCACCGCGGCCGCGTCCGGAGGCGTGTGCAGAACGGCGTTCATGTCCGACCTGGTCTGCGCGTTTTCCAGCGGCGCGCGCCGTTCGAAATAAGTGCGCGTGACGGCGTTCAGCTCCACCGGAAACGGCGCATGTTCCAGGCGCGAAAGCGCATCGGCCAAATGATAAATCGCATTATCCGGCGTGGGCAGGGAGCTATGGCCGCCGGGGTTGAGCGAGGTCAATTCGAAATCGGCGTACTGTTTCTCACTTGCCTCGACATCTACGTTCACGGCCTTCCCGTTCATGGTAGTTACGCCGCCCGCGTCCGCGTTCAGTACGAACGCGGCATCGATCAGGTCGCGATGATTTTTCAGCAGCCAATCGACGCCGTTCGATTTGCCGCCCTCCTCGTCCGCGGTCAGCGCGAGAATCAGATCCCGGTCGGGACGGTAACCCTCGCGGCGGAAGCGTATGAAGGTAGTCACCAGAATGGCGTCATCCACCTTCATATCCTGCGTGCCGCGGCCGTAGAAATAACCGTCCTTTTCGACGAACTGGAACGGGTCGGTGGTCCAATCTTCGCGCCGCGCCTCCACCACGTCGAGATGGCCGATAATCAGCACGGGCTTCTTTCCGCCGGCGCCGCGCAGGCGCGCCACCATGTTGCCCTTGCGATCGTTCGGACCCAGCACCTGGACGTCCGCGGCGGGAAATCCGGCGTCCTTCAATCGCTTCGCCATCGCATCCGCGGCGCGCGTGGTATTGCCCACCGAGTCGGTGGTATTGATCTCGATCAGTTCCTGAAAAATGTCGCGGCTCAACTGGCGCGTGGCGTCATCGAGCGCCGCACCGAACAATAATCCGCCGATCGATAGCAAGCCCGCAATGCGCATGGGGCCATTCTACGATAGCCCAGCGTGTACCAAGCGCGGTGTGGCCAAGCGCGGTGTAGCCATGCGCGCCGCCTTGAGGTGGTCCGTTGTGAGTGAAGCCATACGGAAGCTGCATCGCCGGTGTTCTGGGGCTCGCTGCCGCGCGTAACCGGCGATGCGGCCCGCCACGTCGAACTTACATGCACAGCGACACCGGAATGGTTTGGAGACGGCGCGACTGGATGGTGCTGGCTGGAACCGGCGTCTTCGGTATTCGATTGTACGGCGCGGACGCCGATTTTTGGAACAGGAAGGATCCCTCCGATTGGACTGACGACGAGATCCAGAGGCTGCTCACCAAATCGCCTTGGGCCAAGCCAGCGTCGGCTATCCCCGAACCGGGGCCGCGCAGTTCGTCAAGCGGCGCCTCAGCCGGCCCGCCGGGTGGCGGAGCGGGGATGGGACGCGGCGGCCGGCCGCAGAATGAGACCGGCAACACTGCGCCGCCCAGCCAAGGCTTGATAGTTTGGGAGAGCGCGCAACCGATTCTCGACGCGAGGAAGAAGTCTCTGCCAAAGGAATTCAAAGATCACTACACGCTGAGTGTAAGTGGCGTCCCGTTGCGCCAGATAGGGGATGACAAGCTGTTCGATCAATTGCGCCAGTTCACCTCTTTGCAGCCCAACGATCAGCCGCCGGTGCAGCCCGGAACCGTGCAGAGGGTCTCCAGGGATGCTGGCTCCGTGTTAGTCGGATTCTCCAGGGATGTGCTGGAGTTGAGCGCCGACGATAAGTCGATTCAATTTACTACTGAGGTAGGACGCATATCGTTGAAGACCAAATTCGACACTAAGGAAATGCGCTATCGGGGCCGTCTGGCGTTATAGCTCGGCGCTCCCGGGGTTGTCTTGCGTCGACCACTTGCGAAGCCGCACCGAAGTCTGGTTCTATTTCTTAAGGAGAAACGGGGATGCCACGGCTCAACTGCTGGCTGGTAATGCTTTCGATAACCTGCGGCGCGATTCTGGCCGCGCAGACGAACGGCGGCGATACGACTTCAGCTGCGGCTATCGGCATGCCGCGGCAGACCGCGATGGACCGCGATCTGCTCGAAGTCACCATCCCAAAGCTTGAGAAGATGTATGCCGCCCATAGGTACACCGTCACACAGGTAGTGCAGTGGTATATGGCGCGCATCGCGAGATACAACGGTATCTACCGGGCGGTGCAGACTGTCGACGCCAAAGGCGCGCTCGCCACCGCCGCCGAGGAAGATGCCGCCGCAAAGAAGGGCGGGCCCGGTTTCCAGCGCGGCCCGATGTGGGGCGTGCCGATTGTCCTCAAAGCCAATACCAGCGTCAAAGGGCTGGTTACAACTGACGGATGGCGCGGCTATCTGATCCCCGGTCATGAACTGGTGGCGCCCAGGGACGCAGCCATTGTCGCGAAGCTGCGCGCGGCAGGCGTAATCATTTTAGGGCAGACTAATATGCCGGACTTTGCCGCCAGTGATACCAACCGCAGCACTGCCTTCGGACGCACCGGGAATGCCTATGATGTTCGCTTCAGCCCCGGGGGCTCCTCCGGCGGCACTGTCACGGCTGTCACGGCGAACCTCGCGCTGCTCGGGACGGGAACGGACACCGGTAACTCCATTCGCATGCCTTCGTCCACCAGCGCTGTGATCGGCGTGCTGCCAACGCGAGGCCAGGTCAGCATCGCCGGCATCGCGCCCCTTGACTGGCTGCGCGACAACACTGGCCCGATTGCACGCACAGTGACCGATGCAGCTATCGCGCTTAGCGTTATGGCCGGCGAAGACCCGCTGGATTTTCGCACTGCCGGCTCAGCGGAAAAGGCGCAGCCGGGACCTTACACGCAATATCTGAAGGCTGACGCGCTTCGAGGCAAGCGCTTCGGCGTTCCCGCATTCATTTTGAAAGATGCGCCGGGACTTCCCGCCGCTGGCGCCTCGGCCGCCGGCGCCGGCGCGGCCGCGGCCAATGCCGCCGGCAGCGGATCGTTACGGCCAGAGACCCGCGCCATGTTTATGCAGGCCATTGAAGGTCTTCGGACCGCGGGCGCGACGGTTGTTTTTGACGACTCGATTCTGCCGGACAGTTTCCCAGCGTTGACGCGCGCCGTGAACACTCAGCCATACCGCCGCGATGGCACGGACATGTTCCTCAAGGAATTTGGCCCGGCCGGCTATCACTCTGCCGCCGAGTATGAGAAGTCCGCCGGCGCGCCGCTTCCAGCCACCATTATTGGCGCTCAGGCGGGTGGCGCAAGCGCCGGGGGCGCGGATGCAGGCGGCCGCCAGCGGCAACCGGCGGAGCAAGTCGCGCTGAAGACCGATCCCAACGCCGATGCCAATTTCTTTTCTCCTCAGCAGCGGGCCCTGGCTGCATATAACGAACCCTTCGACCGGCTACACCTGGACGGCCTGGTGTATCCGGCCGCCCAAATGCCGCCGCCCGATGAAACCATGCCGCAGGATGGGCGCATCAGCGGAGGTCCACATAGCAACACTGGATGGGTCAATAGCATAGGCATCCCGGCAATTGTGGTGGTGGGCGGCTTCTATCCGGGCGGTCTTCCCTTTGGTCTCGAGCTTTCGACACGGCAGTGGAAAGACGGCGATTTGTTAGGTTGGGCCTATGCCTACGAGCAGGCAACGCATTACCGCAAGCCACCCGTTCTGGTGGAAAAAGGCCTCCTGCCGGATGCGAGATAGCTAAGGCATCGAGGCGCCCGATGCGGGTGAGAACGGGCGCCGCGGGGGCGTCTGGAGCGGGCATGCGCGCGACCGGCCCCGTTTGACATCGAGCGCCCCATCCCATACCATCGTCCTAATCACTATGAAAACTGTAATCCGAGCGCTATTCCTGCTCACCCCTGCAACCCTCGTATGCATGGGCGCGGACACGTATCAAAAACCGCCCAAAGCAATCGAGGATATCCTTAACTCGCCCACTACGCCCACGCTTTCTCTAAGCCCGAACCACGCTTACGCGATACAAGGCAGCCCCGTGCGCTATCCGCCAATCGCCGAGCTTTCGGAGCCGATGCTGCGCCTGGCTGGCATTCGCATCAACCCGAAGACCAACGGCTTGCACAACACCACGTTCCAATCGAACCTGCTGTTGCGCAAAATTCCGGAAGGCGCCGAGATCAAGATCGCCCTGCCGCCTAACGCCAAGCTGAGCGGAGCGCGCTTCAGTCCGGATGGCAGTCACTTTGAATTCACCAACTCCACCGCGTCGGGCATTGAGATCTGGATCGGCGACACCGCTACGGGCCATACCCACAGGTTGCCGAACGTGCGCGTGAATGAAGTATTTGGCGGCGGTGGCCGCGGTGGCGCGGGAGGCGGTCGCGGCGGCGGTGCGCCCGCCGGCGGAGCGGTGCAATGGCTGCCGGATGGCAAGTCGCTGCTGGTGCACTCTGTGCGCGCCAATCGCGGCGCTCCGCCCCCCGAGCCCGCCGTGCCGGCCGGTCCCCACATCCAGGAAAGCTTGGGCGGCGGCAGAGGCGCGCCCACTTACGAAGACCTTCTGCAGAATCCGCACGACGAAGACTTGTTCGAATACTATGCGACGTCGCAGTTGGCGGTGGTAGATAGCGTCAGCGGCGCGATGTCGCCCATCGGCAAACCGGTAATGATCGAATCCGCGGAGCCGTCCCCCGATGGCAAGAATTTCATCGTGCACTACATTCACCGGCCGTTCTCTTATTCGTATACGGCCCGGCAGTTCCCCACTGAAATAGAGATTTGGGATCGCACCGGCAAAGTGCTCAAGAAGGAGGCC
>JBEKNN010000082.1:0-31685 GCA_049522755.1 Bryobacteraceae bacterium
AATCGCTGGACCGTCGCCCACCTTACCCTTCAGCGTGGCCGTGCGCCGGTCGACTTCCTTATCGATCGGCGGCCCGTATTCGTTCACCGCATCCCCACGCTCGGCCGTGGCCTGCAGTTGGAACGTAGCCTTCTCCGGCAGCGACAGCTCGATGGCGCCCACTCCCGACCGCGCCTCGATGCTCCCCAGCGGCGTCGATCCAGGGTGCAGCTCGATGTCGCCGCGGTCGGTATTGATCTCCACCGATTGTGAGAACTGCTCCAGCCGCACATCCCGCGACCGCGCCACAAACCGCATCGGGCCCACCACGCCGTTGCCCGTGAGCGTCGATAGGTCCATGGTGATGCGGCCCGGTATCGCCTCCACATGCATCTCCGCGCCGCGCATGCCTTCGAACTGCAGCGGCTTGGCCAGATTCTTGAATTCCAGCGTGCCGCTATACGAGCCGTTCACCGTCACCGGTCCCGATATATTTTCGAGCGACAGATCGCCGCCGTGGCCCTCCAGATCGATCTTGCCCTTCACATCCACCGCGCTTATGGTATCGCTGCGGCCAATCTCCAGGCGCGCATTGCCGCCGATCCGCGAAAGCCGCACGTCGCCGCGATTGTTCGCCAGTTCCACGTCGCTCTCGATATCGGAAACGTCGGCGTCGCCCACGTTACCGCGCGATTCCACCGCCATGCCGCGCGGTACCGTCACTTCCAAATCGTCGGTGATCCGCTGATTGCCGGTCGCCCGGTCCTGATTGGTCCGGATGACCAGCCGGTCGCCCTGCGGCAGAATCTCGATAGGCGTGTTCTGGCTGGTGTGGTCGGCGTCCACCCGCCCGTAGGCGCGAATGGATTTCTGGCCCGATACCGTCACTTGTTGCCCATCGCCGCCAACCACGTGGATATTGCCGCGCGGATTCTCAAACACCAGCCGCTTCATCCCCGCGGCCGGTGCAGTCGCCGAAACCGGATAGTTGTATTCCTCTCCGAAAATATCGAGACCGCGCGCGTCGAAATGGATGCCGAATTCCTTCGCCTGCCAGGCGCCCAGACCGATCATGCACACGAAGATGACCAGCACCACCTCGCCGCCGCTGAAACCGCCGCCGCGCCCGCGGTAGTCGCCCGTGCCGTTACGCCAAAGCAGCGCTTCCACCAGCCGCATCAGCCCCCACAAGATCAGCAGGAACGGCCAGTATTGCGCCACCAGATCGAACACCGGCAGCTCCGGATGCAGGTTGCGCCACAGAAACAGGCAGCCGATGAGCAACAAAATCAATGGTCCCGTAATCGAACGCCTCATGCCGTGCCTCCAGGGTTGTAGAGTGGCGCGGGCCCATGGCCTGCGTACCGATAAAAGGCTGGTTTCATGCTTGTCCTCCGCAGGCTATGGGCTCGCGCCACTGGTTTCATGCCGTGCCTCCAGGATTATTCCGCGGGTCGTTCCGTGGATCGTTCCTCGCATCGCCCCCCTGCGAATAAGGCGTCTGCCGATAGCCACCCGCCGCGGCCGGCGGCGGAACAGGCGGTTGATAAGTGGTGTACGGCGGCGGCGGCGCCATTGGCGGCGGAGCCACCGCGCGTCCTAACAGGCTGACCAATCCGGCCACGATGATGAGCACCGGCCACGTCTCCTCGAAACGATACGGCGTAAAATTGTTCAGCGCAAACAGCACGCCCACCGTGATCACCATCACCGGGCCGCGAAGGCCGCGCATGCCCGAGCGGTCTCTATCTTTCATGGCGCGCCTCGCTCGCCGCCTTGTCATGACCGGCGAACACGCCCCATAGCAGGTAAACGCCCAACGCGATCAGAAGCACCGGCCAGTAGCGCGCCACTCTTTCGAAATCCAGCACATCGAGCGTGCGCAGCAGCAGCAATGTGCCCAACACCACCAGCGCCACTCCCGCCACCGGCGCCTGATCGCCGCGGCCCCGCATCGGCACCAGGCTGGAATATTCGTCCACCGCCTCGCCCGCCTGCAGCTTCTGCGCTGTGCGGTGGGCCTCAAATGCCATGTACGCCCACCACGCGATCACCAGCATCACGAAGATCGGTTCGAGGCCGTTCGCCGCGCGCGAATTGGCGATGCTCATCAGCAACCCCCACACGATGGCATGCACCAGACCCTTGGCATACTGCCCGTTATAGATCGCGCCCACGCCCGGAATCATGCCCAGGAAAAACGCCAGCGCCGGCGAGACTGTGGATTGCGCGCGGAACGGAGGCGGCGGATATCCGGGCGCTGGCGGAGCAAAGCCCGGCGGCGGCGTGCCCGGCGGCGTATAACCCGGCGCCGATGCGTAGCTCGACTGTGACGAGCCCGGCGGCGTGTATCCCGGCATAGGGGTCGCCTGGGCCGAAACCGGAGCGGGCGCGTGTTCCGCGCAGTAGACCGTTCCGAACGCGTCGCGGCGGCATTCCTCGCAAACCGGCATGCCGCAGGTGCGGCAATACGCAGTGGCCGGCGATTCTGGATGATTCTGGCAATTCATTATGGTTTCCTCTTACTTTGTTTTCTCGGGAACGGACAGCTTGTGCGAATCCAGTTGCCCAGCGGGCGCCGTCTTCGCAGCCGGCCGCTGCAGTTCCTCGTCCTGCTGCTGCCACTCGTGCAGCATCGATTGCACCTGATACACCACCTTCAGGTTTTCGTAAAACTTCACCGTCCGCGCCCAGCTGCGTACCGCCCGGTCTTCAATTCCAGCCCACACCTTGGCGGGTTCCAGATCCTGCGGGCGCAATTGCCGCACGCTGTTGAACATCAGCGAAAGCGACAGAATCGACATCGCCATGCTCATCACGAACCGCGGCTGCAGGAAGGGCGAAACAATCGCGTTGATCCAGCGGTGCGCGCCGGTGGGGTTCGCCCCCTTGCGCCACGGGGCGTCGAACAGAATGCGCGTCACCAGTTCTGGCGGCGGCTCCACTTCGGCCGCGCGCTCCATGAACCGGACGGCGGCCGAAGCGTCGCGCGCCAGCTCGGCGCACAAAGCGCAATCCGCCAGATGGCGCTCAACCTCGGCCTTATGGGCCGCGTCCAGCGCGCCATCCACGTAGTCGCAGATCAGAACTTCCAGTTCCGCGCAGTTCATACCGTCAGCTTCAATTTCCGCAGGTGCCGCGCCAGTTCGGCCCGGCCCCGGTTAATTCGCGATTTTACCGTGCCCTCCGGTATCCGGAGAACGTCGGCGATCTCGCGGTATTCCATTTCCTGCAAATCGCGCAAGATCACCGCCTCGCGCAAATCCGGCGACAGCTTCTGCAGCGTCGCCTGCAAAATCTCACTCGCCTCGCGTCCCGCCAGAGCGTGATCGGGCCGCACCGAAGCCGAACCGCCCGCTTCCTCGATCATGGGCAGCTGCTCTTCAATCGAATCCGTCACACGCTCCTGCCGTGTGCGGCGATAATGATCGATCAAAAGGTTACGCGTCACCCGCGCCAGCCACGTGGCGAACGACCCTTCCGTGGACCGGAACGTCTTCAGCGTCCGGAACACCCGCAGGAAAACCTCCTGCGTCAGATCCTGCGCTTCCGAGCCGCTGCCCGTGAAGCGGAAACACAGCCCATAGACCCTGCGCGTATGCAGCCGGACAAGCTCCTCCCACGCGGGTTCGTCGCCGCGCAGACATCGCGAAACGAGGCTGAAGTCGGGGTCCAGGCTGCCTTCCATCCAGTTGCCGCCGCCTCGCGCTTGGGTCATGCTGGCTGCGTGATTCTCGAAAATTCCAAGCGCGGGCGCTGCGGCTGCCATAATCCTCGTTCTTTCATTACAAGAAACGAGGCTTTATCATGATAGGTTCAATCTTTCCAATACGCCACAGGGGGACGGTTATTTGTGGGGCGGCCAATCCTGGCTGCAGCCGGCTTTCAGCCGGCTCCCGGAGGCACGGAGATATGAGAAAGCTATGGCGCTCAGCCCCAAAACTACAAATGGCGATACTGCTCTCGCTGTTACTATGCATGTAGATATCAGGCCGGAGACTTCGACATGAAATGCCCATTTTGCAACCACATGGAAGATAAAGTAGTGGACTCCCGCGAGAGCAAGGAAGGCGACGCCATCCGCCGCCGTCGCGAGTGCCTGAGCTGCGAGCGCCGCTTCACCACGTATGAGCGCATCGACGAAGTCCCCTACATGGCGATCAAAAAAGACGGCCGGCGCGAGAAATTCGACCGCCAAAAGGTCCTGGGCGGCCTGCTGAAGGCCTGCGAGAAGCGGCCCGTAAGCATGGGCAGGCTCTCCGAGCTGGTCAACCAGGTGGAATCGCGGGTCGGCGACTCGCCCGACCGGGAGATTTCAACTACAGAAATAGGAGAATTTCTGATGGAGAACCTGAAAAACCTCGACAAGATCGCCTATGTACGATTCGCGTCGGTTTACCGGGATTTTCAGGACGAGGAAGCCTTCTTCAACGAGTTGAAAACGCTCATGCGGCACAAGCTTCCTTAAGAGGAAGGCGGTGTGTCCAATCACTTAAACTTCTGTAACCAAAGCAGCTTTCAAGCATCTCTTAAAATAGGGCTTAACATCTTTGTGAAATGATGGTATTATTGTGCGGAAGTCGAACCGCGAATGCAAGCCCACGTCTTGCGGACTGGCGGTGGACCGGCAGGTAGGCTTTTCAACATAATACCCCATTTCCCAAACATCCGACGACCGGATTGGCGGGCCCCAGCGGGAGGTGACTCTTAGTGGATCAATTCGAGGATCAGTTTTTAGCGGACAACCCTGAAACATTAGGCCTTACTTTTGAGGACGATACCAAGTTTTTCGATCCTGCCGAGGCCGCGCATGAAGCGGATTTCCTTCAACCGCCTGTGGTGGAGGAGTCCATCTATACCGACGACCCGGTACGCGTGTATCTGCGCGAAATGGGCGCCGTTCCCTTGCTTACCCGCGAGGGTGAAGTGGATCTGGCCCGTCGCATGGAGCGTGGAAAACTACGCATGCAGAAGGCCATCAGCCGCTCGGCGTTGGTTCAGGGAGTGGTGGTCGAGCTTTCCGACCAGTTGAGGAAGGGCGCCGTCGAGCTCGATAACGTCGCCGATTTAGGCGATGTCGAAGAAGGCAGCCCGCAAGACCTCCACATCCGCGCCAGCGCTTCCAAGTGCTTCGCCGACGTGCTGACGCTGCACAAGAAGCTGCAGGGGCTGGAAGAAAAACTCGAGACCACCTCGGTCGCCAATAAGAAGCCGCGGAAGAAGCTGTGCAACAAAGTGAACCGCGCCAAGGTAGAGACTTCTCTGGCGATCCGGCGTTGCCCGTTCCGTCCGCTCAAGTGGAAGGAATTTTCGCGCGAGATCGACCGCGCCGTGGAAGAAATCAACCATCTGGATGGCGAGATCAAGCGCCTCGAAGCGCGTAACCTCGCCGCCAACCAACTCCGGCTGAAAGAGTTGAAGCGCGAAATCCGCAAGCGCGAGCAGATCGCCGGCGCTTCGCTGCCCGAATTGAAGCACACGCTCACGGTGATCCGCCACGGCGAATTCGAAGCCGAGCGCGCCAAAAAAGACCTGGTGGAAGCCAACCTTCGCCTGGTGGTTTCCGTCGCCAAGAAATACGTCAACCGGGGCCTGCACCTGCTCGACCTGATCCAGGAAGGCAATATCGGCCTGATGCGCGCGGCCGACAAGTTCGAATACCGCCGCGGCTACAAATTCTCGACTTACGCCACATGGTGGATCCGCCAGGCCATCACGCGCGCCATTGCCGATCAATCCCGCACCATCCGCATCCCGGTGCACATGAACGAGAGCATGAACAAGTTCCTGCGCGCTACGCGCGAGCTGGAAAAGGAACTGGGCCGCACTCCGACCAACGAGGAAATCGGCCGCAGGATGGACATTCCGGTCGAGAAAGTCCAGAAGCTGAAGACCATCTCGCGCGACCCGGTATCTCTCGAAACTCCGGTTGGCCGCGATGGCGAATCGGCGTTGGGCGACCTGATCGAGGACCGCTGGGTAGGCTCTCCGGTGGACGCCGTGATTGAATCCAACGTTCGCGACGAGACCGCGGGCATCCTGAAGACGCTTTCCCCCAAAGAGGAAAAGGTCATCCGGATGCGTTTCGGCATCGGCTGCGAGCGCGAGCACACCCTGGAAGAGATCGGCCAGGAATTCGACGTCACGCGCGAGCGCATCCGTCAAATAGAAGCCAAAGCCTTGCGGCAGTTGCGTGCTCCCGAGCGAGCCCGGCGGCTGCGTGCGTTAATGGCGGCGCGATAAAAGATCTTCGACGCAGAGGCGCTGAGACGCAGAGATCGGCGCAGAGAAAACCTATAATCAGATTTTTTCTCTGCGCTTAACTCCGCGTCTCAGCGTCTCTGCGTCGAGTTTTTGGCCCGATCGAATCCCCTTCCCCCCGACAGGTGTATACTTCCCAAATGAAGCCCACACGAAGAGACTTGGCCCTCCTTCTCCCCGCCCTGGCCGCGATCGATTCCAAAGCCCAGGCGGCAGCCCTTCCCTCCAAGGCGTACCCGTTCGACGATATCCCCGTGAAAGCCAGCGGAACCGGCGGCGCCAACAAGAGCCGCGCCATCCTGAAGGGCGTGCTCCACAATGGCTTCGCCCTGGAAGTTCACGAAACCGAATTGCCTCCCGGCGGCTCACCCCATCCGCCGCACCGCCATGTGCATGAGGAGATGTTCGTAGTGTTCGAAGGCTCCGTCGATTTCATGGTCAATGGCGCCACCACTCGCCTCGGCCCCGGCTCGGCGGGCATCGCCGCTTCGAACGACCTCCACGGCGTCAGTAATGGCACGACCGCCCGCTGCCGCTATGCGGTCTTCGAATTAGGAGACGACAAGTAGCGCCGCATGGGCCCGCTCCGTGCCCCGCGCGCCCGCATTGCTTTCGCCGCGCTTATCCTGCTCGCCTCCGGCTGCCGGCGGAAAGCGCAGATCTCCGACCTTACCGGGGAATTCGTCTATACCGTCCTCTCCTTTTCCCCATCCGCTGCCACAGCCGCGGGATTGCACGAGTATAAAGGTCAGGTCTTCGATGAGCAATTGGACGACATTGGCCCAGCCGCCATCGACCACCAGCGCCAGTTCTACCAGGATTTCAGCCGCCGCCTCGCACAGTTCGATCCCGATAAACTCACCGCCCAGGACCGCGCCGACCTCGCCATCCTCCAGGATCGGGTTGGTTTCGCCCTGCTCGATCTCGACCAGCTTCGCAGCTATCTGCACGATCCCCTGCTTTACGTCCGCACGCTCGGCAACGCTCTCTACACGCCTTACATTCTCGACTATGCGCCCAAGGTCGAGCGGTTCCGCCACATCTCCTCGCGCCTGCGCCAGGTTCCGCTGTTGCTCGATCAGGCAACCACCAACATCACCTCCACGCCGGCCGTGTGGACCAAAGCCGCAATCGAATCCGGCCAGTGCATTATCGATCTGGTGGATAAGGAACTGCGCGCCGCCGTTCCCGCGGAGGTGCGCAAAGATTACGAGGATGCCGCCGGCATGGCGCTGCCCGCCATGCGCAAGTTCCAGGCGTATATGCAGGACCAGCTCCAATACCTGGACAACTACGATTGGCGCCTCGGCGCGGAGCTCTATGGAAAGAAGTTTCACTACCGGCTCGAATCGGGCGGCGCGCCGCCGGATCTCCTGGTAAACACCGAGCGCGAGTTCGCCGCCGTGCGCGCCCGCATGTTCGATTTGGCGCTCCCCTTGCACCGCGCTCTCGCCCCCTCTCACAAGGACCACGAGTCGCTCAACGGCGCGGAACGCCAGCAGTTGATCGTCGGCGAGGTTCTGGCAAGTATCGCCGGCCGCCATTCCACCCCGGAATCGCTGCTGGACGATGTACGCCGCGACATTGAGGAAGCGCGCGCCTTCGTGCAGCAGAAACATCTGCTCACTTTGTCCGCCGGCCGCAATCTCCAGGCGGCGCCCACGCCCCCCTTTCTGCAGCCGCTCCATTCTGTGAGCGTCCTCCATCCGGCGCCCGCGCTGCAGCCCCAGTTGGGCGCGTTCTACTGGATTACGCCCATTGCGCCGGACTGGCCCACCGAGCGCGCCGAATCGAAGCTGCGGGAATATAATCTGGACCGGCTGAAGCTGCTCACATTGCGCGACGCCATCCCGGGCCGCTACGCGCAAACCCAGGCGGCCGATACCGTGCAGCCGGAATCGCGCCGCCTGCTGCGCTCCGTTTTTGGCGAGGCCGCATACATCCAGGGTTGGATGGAATACTCCGCGCAGGCGACGATGAATGCCGGCTTTCAGGACAATTCGCCCGAGATGGCGCTCACCTTCGCCAAAGAGCAGCTTCGCGTAATCGCCGACGCCATTCTGGACGTGCGCCTCCACACGCTCAACCTGACCGACCAGGAAGCTCTCAACCTGCTGCAGAACGGCGCGTTCCAGGAACCCGAAGAAGCTCAAGCCAGGCTTCAGCGCGCCAAGCTCACGTCCTGCGAGCTGCCCGGGTATTTCGTCGGCTTGGCCAATTGGCTCAAAGCCCGCACCGAATACCAGGCCGCCCGCGGCGGATCTCCAGGCGATTTTCACGATCGCGCGCTGAAACAAGGCGCCGTCCCCATGTCGTCGCTGGTCGCCGTGTTGACCGGGAGTAACTGAAATCCTTCCCCTAGCAGGCGGATCCAAATCGTGGCGCACGCACTCCTGCGTGCAGCGTTCACACTCGTGTGAACACGCTTCGAACCGGAGGCGTTAAGTGAACAGTGTTGCCCCTAGCCCGGCCTCAGGGGATCCTAAATATTCCAAAATCTTCGGCAGACGGGAACTCCGGACGCGCGATGTCATTCTAATGGATTATGCTTTGGATCGACCTCCGCTACGCCCTCCGGCTGATGCAGCGCAGCCCAGGCTTTACAGCCGTCGCCGTCCTCTCGCTGGCGCTTGGGATCGGCGCCAATACCGCCATCTACAGCTTGTTCTATACCCTGATGCTGCGCCAGCTACCGGTGGACCATCCTGAGCAGCTCGTGGAGCTGGTGCGGAATTCCCCGAACGAGTTTCATTGGGCGGGCTATTGGGGATGGGAGAAATATGAGTACCTCCGCGATCGCAATCACGTTTTCTCGGAGATTACCGGCATGGGGTTCGACAACCTGGCCCAGGTGCGCGTGCCGGGTTCCGATCCGGAAACGTTGATCGAGGAGAGCGTGCCGGAGAATTACTTTCGGGTGCTCGGGTTGAAGCCCGCAATCGGGAGGTGGTTCGGCCCGGCGGATATCCCGGCTAGCGGGGATGGAGATGTCGCGGTGGTGAGCTGGTCCTACTGGGACCGTCGGTTGCAGCGCGATCCAGCGATCCTCGGAAAGCGGATATTTTACAATGACGCGCCGAAAATCATCATCGGAGTCGCGCCGCCTAACTACGTGGGGCCGCGGGTAGGCTCTCGGACAGACCTTTGGATTCCGGCGGCGCGCTACGATCTCACCATGCTGGCGCGGTTGAAGCCGGGCGTGACCATCGGGCAGGCGCAGGCTGAAATCGCCGTGCTGTATCAAGCGATGCAAAGCGCCCTTCGCATGAATCTCCCGGCGCCAACCAGGATGGAATTGTTGCCGGCGGGTGCGGGCCTGGCACGTGTACGCGACCAGTACGGCAAGCCGCTGGTGCTGCTGACGGCCGTGGTGGCGTTGCTGCTGCTGCTGGCGTGCATCAACATGGCGAGCATGCTGCTGGCGCGATCCGCGGGGCGCCAGCGCGAACTGGCCGTGCGCGTGGGGCTGGGCGCCGGCCGCGGCCGGTTGGTGCGGCAGATGCTGACCGAATCGCTGCTTCTTTCCGGAGCCGGCGCAGCGGCCGGCGTGGTGGTAGCGTATTACGGGGTCGGCGTCCTGGTGCGCATCATGGCGAGTAGCCGCGCGTTCGAGCATATCGACATTGAGGTCCACCCCGATCGGAACGTGGTGCTTTTCACGGCCGGAATCGCGCTGCTCACCGGCTTGCTCTTCGGATTGGCGCCGGCGTGGTACGCATTCCACGCGCAGCCGGCAATGGCGTTGCGGCAGACCGGGAGGGGCGGCGACACCTGGTTCTGGCGCTTGTTCGGAAAGAGCCTGGTGGCGGCGCAAGTGGCTCTCTCGATTTTCCTGGTGACCGCGGCTGCGGTATTTCTGAACCACCTCACGCGGCTGCGGAATTTCGACTTGGGCTTTCGCAGCGATCACGTGCTTCAGGTGACCCTCGATCCCTCCCGCAGCGGGTACAAGACTGAGCAACTGGCCGCGCCGTACCAGGATCTACTGTCGCGCCTCCAGATTATTCCGCAGGTGCGCTCGGCGTCAATCAGCGGCTGCACTCCGCTGCAAGGGTGCGGCTCGGGGGCCCGTTTTCTGATCGTCGACGGGCATGTGGAGCGGCCGGAGGACCGGCAGCGGACGGCGGTGGCATTTGTGTCGCCGCGCTACTTCGAAACGCTCGGCATGCCGCTGCTTGCGGGACGCGATTTTGACTTTCGGGATGTGGGGCGGCCACGCGTGGCGATTGTCAACCAAACGATGGCGCGCCGTTATTTCCCCGGCGTCGATCCCATCGGAAAGTACGTAGCCATCGATCCCGACCCGAAAAACGGCGCGTGGTTCGGGAGTGACCAGCCTTACGAAATCGTGGCATTGGTGGGCGACGCTAAAACGTTTGAGTTGCGTGATGCTCCGTACCCTTTGATCTACTTCAATATGTTCCAGGAAAGCCGCCTCCAGGACCACTTCGAATTGCGCACTACGGCAGCCCCGGAATCCGTGGCCGGGACGGTTCGGCAGATGGTGCGGGACGTCCTGAAAACCGTGCCGGTGAAGAGTGTAACTACGCTCGCCGACCAGGTGGATTCGAACATCGTTCCCGAGCGTCTCATCGCAACGTTATCCGAGTTCTTCGGCTGCCTGGGCGCGCTCCTCGCCGGCATCGGACTCTACGGACTGCTGGCCTACACGGTGGCGCGGCGGACCAACGAGATTGGCGTTCGGATGGCGCTAGGCGCTACGGCGAGCGAAGTGAGCCGGCTGGTGTTGAGAGATGCGCTGGGAATGGTCTGCGCGGGGCTGGTGGTTGGGGCTTCGATGACGCTGTGGAGCCGGCCGCTGGCAGCGAGCCTCGTGCAGGATCTCAAACCGCAGAGCGCGGCCCCGCTCGCATTCGGCGCCGCGGTAATCGTCGCGGTCGCGCTGCTCGCCTCGTACGTCCCGGCGCGGCGGGCGGCTCGTGTGGACCCGATGGTGGCGCTACGGCACGACTGACTGCGGCGAGGATGTGCTGTATCCGTCGCCAGCCGGCGCGACGCTCTTCGGCAGCGGTGTGGGCTATCACGCCGGCGCGCGACGCCGACGCTGCTGCTTCGGGCAGGCCGCACAGCCGCGCTCCGGGAATTCGCGGAAGGACCTCGGTTTGTCGCTGATGGAGCGGGTCCTGCCGGTCCTGATCGCCGGCAAGGATCAGGGTGGGTACATTAATACCCTTGTCCAGCTTCCCCAAGCCATTGCTCATTTCGGAAACACATCGCCAAACATCGGCTCGCCACTCTTTGATGACTCCCGAGTTGCCTCGTCCTGAATCACATCCCAGTGCTCAACGAGAATGCCGTCCTCGATGCGAAGAATATCTGCGGCGATCCAGTTCACGGGCAGACCGAAGTTCGAAAAACGTCCGTGCACGATGACGAAATCTCCCTCGGCTACAATGGTTCCCGGTTCATATCGCAGCGTTGGCGGCAAGCTCTTGATAAGCTCGAACAAGCCCTCCCGACCTTGCGCGATATGAGCGCTGTGTTGAATGTAGCGCGGCGACCAGAATCTTTCGGCGGCAGCGTAGTCCCGCTTGTTAAACAGCGTATCGAAGGCTTCGAGTACGAGCGCCTTGTTTGATGCGCTTGTTCGATCCATTCCGTAGGGATCTCGCTTCTTTAGCGTTCAGGAGCGGCGCCGTATGCGTTCACTGCGCGGCGGCGGTGCTGATGCCCTTGGCGGCCTGTTCTATCAGCGCCGCAACAGCGCCGGGCTGGGACACGTAGATGGCATGGCTGCCCTTGACCTCTACCACCGTAGAACCCGCCCGCTTGGACATGGCGCGTTGGGCAGCAGGTGGGATCATCCTATCTTCGGTTGTGACCAGGTACCAACTTGGCTTGACCCTCCAGGCCGCTTCACTGATCGCGCCACTGAGAGCTGCCACGCCCCACGGGACCTGCGAGTCGGCCATGAACGCGGCCTTCTCAGCGTCCACGTCGGCCGCGAACGCGGCGGCGAACTTGGCCCTGTCCAGAAATAGATAGCCGTCCTGCGGAGGCAGAATTGGTGGAACGGACGCACCCGGCGGCGGGTCTTGGATGAACGTAGACACCGACTCCCCTTTGTCCGGAGCAAAGGCAGCGATATAAACAAGCCGTGCCACCTTAGGATCGTTGCCAGCTTCCGTGATAACCGCTCCGCCGTAGGAGTGGCCAACAAGAATCGACTCCCCGTCCTGCACCGCAAGAGTCCGTCTGGTAGCCGCCACATCGTCCTCCAACGAAGTTGTCGGATTCTGGACGATGCTGACGTTGTAACCGTCCTTCTTCAGGATCTTGTAGACGCTCTCCCAGCCAGCACCGTCCACAAAGCCACCGTGAACCAAAACAATGTTTTTCATATTCGCTCCTATGCTTTAAGACTCAGACTGCTGTGTGGTCGGCGGCGTGGCCGAACCATGGCTGTAGTGTCGCACCGGCAATCCCTGGGATCGTCCCAATATGGAGTGTTTCTTCAGTAACACAGTTGGAGCGGAAGCTACTACCACGAAAGAGTAACTGCGTGAATCCCGACGAGCGTCTGGAAGCGACGGGACGGGACGAGGAACAAATCCGGAGTCGCTGCCAACAAGACAATGAGCCTGGACCGGAACTTCATCGCACCGCCGAATTCCTTGCCGCGAGAGTGCAAAGCTAAACCAAATACTGTTCACTTAGTGCGGCGGATCCAAATCGTGGCGCACGCACTCCTGCGTGCAGCGTTCACACTCGTGTGAACGCGCTTCGAACCGGAGGCGTTAAGTGAACAGTGTTGAAGCTAAACCAGAATCATCTCCATATACACATCCGCCCTGGCGTACGGGGAGGGCACGATACGGTACGGTGGCAGCGGCTTAAATCCGACCGACTCATACAGGCGTATGGCAGGCGCGAGCGTGTGATTGGTTTCCAGGTAGAGGCGGCGCGCGCCGGCCGAACGGGCCGCCTCTATCGCTGCGTGAAGCAGTTTGCGTCCGATGCCGCTCCCTTGGCAAGCGGAAGTGACGGCCATTTTCGCAACCTCGAACTCATTGGCGCCGGTACGAAGCAGGCCGCAGCAGCCAACACACTCGTCCTCGACCTCCGCGAACAAGATCCGGCCTCCGGCAGCCAGGATGCTCGATTGAGGATCGGCGAGAGCCTCCTCGTCCTTCTCTTCGATGCGGAAGTAGCGCGTAATCCACTCTTCGTTGAGTTTGCGGAATGCGGTCTCATCGCCGGGCTTGAATTCCCGGATCGTGACCCGGCAAGTGGATGCCAAGCTGTTGCTAGACTGAAGCATTTTTCGACTCCTTTCCGTTGGAGAGAGCCCCGGCTCCAATGGCCTGGCCTGTCGGGCACATGGTTTCGTGGAACCACGTCTCCACTACCAACCATAAGACGCAGGGGGATCATATTTCCAATATCTGAATAGTCTATACTAAGATGAATTCGATATGAATCGGGAAATCGAGCTGCGGCATTTGCGCTACTTCCTCGCGGTCTGCGAGACTTTGCATTTTGGAAAGGCGGCGGAAAAGCTGGGCATGGCGCAGCCGCCATTGAGCCAGCAGATCAGGAACCTGGAACGCAATCTTGGATACTCATTGTTTGACAGGACAACGCGCGGAGTAAGACTGACAAGAGTCGGCCAGTTCTTTTCGCAGCGTGCGCGCATCACGCTGGCCAGGGTAACCGACGATGTGGAAATGGCTCGCCGGCTGGGGAACGGACAGGAGGGCATTCTCACGGTCGGCTTCAGCGGCTCCACTATGTTCACCGCCTTGCCGAAAGCCATCGAACACTACCGGCGTATGAACCCCAATGTGGATTTGCGTCTGCGGGAGCTTGTCACGGCGGCGCAGATTCCATCTCTTCTCGATGGGACCCTCGACCTCGGGTTTCTGCGCGACGGCGAGGCGCGAGAGGGGCTGACGATTCAACCGATCCTGCGCGAGCCGTTCGTGGCCGTGCTCCCGGCCGGTCACAAGCTTCGAAGGAAGGCCGTCATCTCTCCGGCCGAATTGAAGAATGAGCCATTCGTTCTCTTTTCCCGGGCCATGGGCGCTCTGGCTTATGACCGGACTGTTGCGTGCTGCGAGGCGGAAGGGTTCCGTCCGAATTTCGTTCAGGATGCGCCGCAGTGGCCTACAGTGTTGTGCCTGGTTGCGGCAGGGTTGGGCGTGTCTTTGGCTCCTGCCTGTGTTGCGAGCCTCGTGACGCCGGGAGTGATATTCAGAAGGGTGCGATCACGGCATTGGACCTCGGTGGATATCGGAATGAAGGCGAAGCCCGATAATCCAGCGGCTGCGCTCTTCCTGGAGATTGCCGGCAAGTACTTTTCGAAGGCGGGTAGAACATCGGAATCAACCTAGCCGCAATACTGTTCACTTAGTGCAGGCGGATCCAAATCGTGGCGCACGCACTCCTGCGTGCAGCTGTCACACTCGTGTGAACGCGCTTCGAACCGGAGGCGTTACGTGAACAAGTGTTGAACCTAGCCGGGACGCCCTTTTATCCACTCAGACTCGTCAGTTCCCTCGAACTGGATTGACGATCTTCAGACCCGCGAAGTGCGCTTTCCGCGACAATCACGCAATCGTTCTCCTCGGCGACCGCGGCCATCAGCCCACTACCACGATGAAACTGACAGTCGCGGTCCGATGACAGACGCCTTCCTATTGCTTGCCGCCGCCCGTCCCAGCGGCGACAGCCGGACCGTTCGCCCTGGCCTTCAAGGCACTCCATTTAGTCATCAAGGCGCTATAAGCGGCTTGCTGCTCGCTGCAGCCTTGGAGTTCCGCCGCCGTCGGGGGCATTTCGGAGCCCTGCATACCTTGCGCGGCGGCAACCATTTGCGCGCCGATATTGGACAGGTTCGGCGGAGCTGCCGGTTCCGCCGCATCGGCGCCGGCAGCGGCGCCACCGCGGCCGCCACGACCACCACGGCCTCCTCGGCCGCCGCCACCCCCGCCGCCTTCATTAGCGGTCTCGGCCGGCGCGATCGTCTCCACCTGTTTAATCAGCGCGTCGTTGGCGGCCGATTGCGGCTTTGCCTTCAGCTTCTCAACCAGGCTACGAGCGTCTTTGTAAGCGCCGGCCGCGTTCCGGGCGCCGTCTTCCATCTGCGTGGTCAGCGTGAAGATCTGCTGCACCTCGGGCGTAATCTTGACTCGCGGATCCATCTTAATGGTGATAGGTTGAGTTACGCTCTGGCCGTTCGCCGTCAGGCGCACCGTATACACGCCGGGCGTCACCCAGGGCGAAGCCACGCCGGGGTAGGTCCGATGCGGCACTGCGCCGTTAGCTCCGCCACCGCCGCCGCGTCCACCGCCGCCTCCGCCCCCGGGAAGGGGATCGTAATGCATGTCCCATGTGAAGCGGTGCATGCCGGCCGCGGTCTTCAATATCTGCGGGGGCGCGGGCCAATAGAGCGGCAGTCCGCAATCGGCCGCGGTGGGCGTCTGCTGGCATAGCTTGTTGTAAGCGACCGGATCGGTGGCCGGGTCGGGGTTCCGCACCGGATCGCTGCTCGAGTAAGTGCGAATCACCTTACTCTGACTGTTGAGTAACTCCAGCTTCACTTCACCTACGTCGGCGGGTAAGTAGTAATCGATAATCGCGCCGGGCGGCGGGTTCTCTCCAGCCAGCAATTCCGGCGGCCACGGCGTGGGGTCGTTGGTGCCGAAGCGAATGCGGATGCCAGTCTCGGGCTTGAACAGATAAGCATTAGTTGCCGCCGCGGCCTCGGTCACTTGACGCAGCGGAGTTACATCGTCCAGAATCCAGAAGCCGCGGCCGTGAGTGCCCGCGACCAGGTCCGAGCACATGCACGAGGCGTCGTCCTTCACTTCGATGTCGCGCACCGAGACGGCGGGCATATTGAGCCGCAGCGAATGCCAGTTATCGCCGTCGTCGAATGACACCCAAACCTGAGTGTCAGTCGACGCGTAGAGCAGTCCTTTCTTGCGCGGATCCTCGCGGATGGAGTTAGTCACCGCGCCGCCGTCGATGCCGTTGTCGATCTCAGTCCAAGTCTTGCCGCCATCGTGGGTGCGCCACAAATGCGGGTTCATGTCGTCCAGGCGCAGAGTGTTGGCCGCGGCATAGGCCGTCTTAGTGTCAAAGTGACCAGCGTCCATGTTAAAGATTCGGCTCCACGGCTTGATCTGCGGCGGAGTGACATCCGTCCATTTCGCGCCGCCATCGGTGGTCAGGTGGATGAGACCGTCGCCGGCGCCCGCCCATAACACGTTGACGTCGAGAGGCGAAGGAGCGAGCGCGGTAATAGAACCCGGCTGTGGGGGCGCTTGCGAGGCGTACTTACCGGCGTTCGCCGGCGCTTCCCACGATTGACGCGTCAGGTCGCCGCTGATGGCGGTCCAGCTATGGCCGCCATTGGTGGTCTTCCACACGCCGGCGGTGCCGAAGAAAAGAACGTTGGGGTCCTTGGGCGACCAGATCAGCGGTTGCGTGCGAACGGCGCGGCCCGGCGGCTCGGCCGAAGGCTCCGCGGCTCCACGTCCGGCGGCTGCGGCGGCGCCGCGGCCCCCTCTGCCACCGCGGCCCCCTCCACCACCCGGGCCAACCGTGGCTTTTTGGGCTGTGACGCGGTTGTAGAGACTCACCTGGGCGCGCGCGCTGCCATATACCAGATTCGGGTCTTTCGGATCGGGAGCAGCTTCGCCATACTCCGAGATGCCCACCGGATGCCAATCGTGGAAGGTGATTTCGCCATCCATGCCGCGGCTATCCACGCAAGCCGAGCCGGAATCCTGCTGGCCGCTGCAGAGACGATAGGGGAAGGCGTTGTCGGCGGTAACATGATACACCGCAGCCGTAGGTTGCGTGTACCAGTTACTCCATGACTCGCCGCGATTGGCGGAGACAACCGCGCCCTGGTCGCTGACTAACAAGATGATATTTGAGTTAGTAGGATTCACCCAGCTCTTTTGATAATCGTCGCCGCCGGGCGCTCCGCGCACGGCTGACCATGTCAGTCCGCCATCCTCAGTGCGCCAGAAGACAGTGGAACAGCTATAAACCACGTTCTCGTTCTTGGGGTCCACTACGATGGTGGGCAGGTCGCCGCCGCCGATGCGGCCCAGCGGCCGGTTATCCGGCGGATGGCGCGTCGAGCCCATCTCACTCACACGCGGATCGTCCGTGGCAAGGAACCAATGGTCGCCGCCATCGGTGGTCTTGTAGAACGAGATGCCTCCTCCACCGCCGCCGCGTCCGCCGCGCCCGCCACCACGTCCACCCGCTGCCGCCGCGGGAGCGCCTGCGGCAGCCGGAGCCGGGCCCGCCGCTACAGTCGCGTAAATCACCTTGGGATTGCTGGGAGATATGGCGAGGTTCGCCTCAGTGATGGCCGGCAGACCGGTGGTCAGTTGCTTCCAGGTGGACCCGCCGTCGGTGGATTTGAAAATGCCGCCATCGGTTCCGCCGTAACTGCCGTCTTCCGAGTATCCTTGCTGCTGCTGCCAGAGAGCGGCGTAAACTGTGTTGGGGTTACTTGGATCGATGCGCACGTCGTTGCCGCTAACGTACTCGTCCTTATATAAGACCTTCTGAAAGCTCGCCCCGCCATCGGTGGAGCGGAATATGCCGCGCTCCGGATTTGGTCCATAAGGATGTCCGAGGGCGGCTACAAAGAGCCGGTTCGGATTCGCGGGGTCCACCTCGATGTTGGCGATCATCTGCGAATCGCGCAGCCCGAGGTGCGTCCACGTCTTCCCCGCGTCAGTGGATTTGTACACGCCGTCGCCCACCGAAAGGTCGGGCCGGATGATTCCGGCGCCGGCGCCGACATAGACGATGTTGGGATCGGACGGCGCCACCGCAATCGCGCCAATCGAGCCGGTGGGCTGGTTATCGAAGAGCGGCGTCCACGTGGAGCCAAAGTCGGTCGAGCGCCAGACGCCGCCGTTATCGAAGCCGATATAGAACACGTTAGGCTGGCTGGGCACGCCCGAGAGCGCACGCGCGCGTCCGGCCCGCGGCGGTCCAATCGAGCGCCAGTGCATCTCGGAATAGAGTTTGGGGTCGAGCGATTGAGCCGGCGCAAGCGCCGCGAGTGAAAGTCCAAGAAACGTTAAACGGCGAGTCAATTCGGGCAAAATAGACAATGTGGCAGTTCTCCTGAATTCAACGAGTTTACACGATTCGGCAAGACAGTAGGGCGGACCCCCTGGTCCGCGCGGGTCCCCCCGGACCCGCTCTGCGACCAGCCAAGCGCGGGCGATTCTCAGACGCTTACGCATTACTGCCTGTTTGGAGAACGGCGGCACGATAGAGAACGCCCAAGCCATCGCCGCGCACGAATCTCCGCGGACTGCGAAGCTCTATGATCGGACGGGAGACAAGATCACGCTCGATGAGGTCGAGCGGATCGCGATTTGAAAACTCTCAGGGGCGCAGTGGTTCAGTTCTCGGAGGGAATCTTCTCGACGTGGTCGACCACGAACGTGTCGATCGGTATTCTTGCCTCGACCACTTTCAAGCCCAGTTCGCGCATGGCATCAATGCGTGCTGCCATCAACGCGTTCAAGCGGTGGCCCGCGTCGGAATCTTCTATATACTTGCCGTAATCGAGCGTAAAATCGTACCGTCCACTCAGCCCGGTCCGATCATAGATCGGTCCACCCAGACCGGTCACGTTCAGAAAACCCAAGAACTCATCGATGCTGCATCCAGTGCAGTTGATCCGCGAATTCACACCGTCGTTCGTCACAGTATGTCTGCCCGCCACAACAGCGGCGACCTCCTTCAGCTTGGGGCCTCCCTTCGCCACCTGGAGCACTTGGTGTACGCCCTCTCTCACCTCGTGATGAGCAGCGAATTGGAAGCGTTCCACCAGCAACTTCTGAAGCATCAATTTCGCCCGGTCCTGGGGAACGGGACCGTCCGCCTCTGCTTCAATGCCATAGGTGGGCATCCCCCGAGCTTCTTCTGCCCAACCGGGAACAACCATGTCCGAACGCTTCACGTTAAAGGCCCAGGAAACAATTTCAATCAGGCCTACCTTTCGCATCGTCAGCCGGCCGTTCTCATACTTCAGAACGGAGCCACCGACTACGTCTTTGGGTGTGAGTTTCGCGGAGACAACCTCAAAAGCCGGCCCCGCGCCTGAGGTCCGCACGTCAGGATGCCCGCCTTGAGAGAAACCTGTCTGCGATCCTCCAGTAAGGCACCACGCCGCCAGACACAAGGCGGATGCAATCGTTTGCCAACAGTTGCCGTGTCCATCCGTAAACAATTCTTGATTGCGCATTATGTATCGACCGCCTCTCAATGGTAAACTCTGTGGACGCTGCTCAGTAATTCTCCGAGAACACCATACATCCGCTGCACTGGATTTCTGGCAGCTTTTCAACTCATTGTCCATTTGCGCATCGTGACCAGCCGAACCAAGTGCGTACACTACGGGGGCGAACCAAACGGCTCGATGTTTCCGGAATACAGCGTCGCCATTAGACCGGAACCTCGACCTCGCGAACTTCGATCGTCAACGGCATACCATTGGACAACCGCGCCTCTACACAGCCGGCTCGGCTTCCGTCCGCCCTTGCGAGATACAACCCGGAATCGCGGGACACAAGGTAAACAAGCAGCTTCATACCTGAATCCTATATGGGTGACGCGGCGCCGCAATCGCCCCAGTCTGACCGAAGAACTCGCACTGGCGCCGAAAACAGGCCGGCGGGCCTCGCCTACCGCTTCCCCCGCGCCGCCACCGCATCCGCCAACCTCTGCCTGATAGTCTCGTTCTCCGGCTCCGCTTTCGCCAATATCTCCAGATTCCCGATCGCCTCGTCCAGCGCGCCCATCTTCAGCTCCACCGCCGCCAGGTTGAGCCGCGCGCTCAGAAAATCCGGCCGCGTCTTCAGCGCCGCTAGGAATTCCGCCGCCGCTTCCCGCGTGCGTCCCGTCTGCGAGAGCGCCAGGCCCAGCATGTTGCGCGCGTCCGCCCGGTTCGGGTCGATGCGCACCGCCGCCTCCAACATGCTCACCGCGCCCTGCGGATTCAGGCGCGACAGCATCACCGCGCCCAGGTTCATACGCGCCACGAAATCGTCCGGACTCTTCTCCAGGCGGTGCAGCATCACCGCCTCCTGCAACTCGCGCCGGCGGTCGCCCGCGCCGCGCGGCAGCACCTGCAGCCACAAGTGCGCCATCTCGTCCGTCGCCTGGTCCCCGCCCTTCACGCGGCGCGGCGGATGGTTCGGGTTGCGCACATTGGCCGCGGAATTGTCGTAGTGGTAGCGCATTGAAATCACCGACCCTTTGGGCAGGAAGACCGGCTCGCGGTAGTAGTAGACCGCCTGCCAATTGGGGTCCCAATCGGGGATGCGGACCAGCCATTTCCGCGCGCCGCCAGGCAGCGTGGCGTAGGCTTCGAGCAGCTTGCCGAGATAATGCGCGTGCGGATAGACGGCCAGGATATCGGCGTCCATCGGCAGGCGGAAATCGTCTGAGACCGGAAAATCGCGGACGCCGGGCGGGATATTGAGCGCGTCGTCGTTCTCAAGCTGCACCAGCAGCGGGAAGCGCATTTGCGGCTTGTCCGTGAACTTATCAGTGAAGTAGAGCGTGATCGCGGGGCGCACCTCTTCCGCCTTGCCGATGGGATGCAAGTGGACGTTGAGCACCAGCTCATTGCCGGGGTCGAGCCGCCACGCGAAACCGTCGGGCTCCACGTGCGGCGCGGCGCCGGGTTTCCAAAACAGGAAGTCGCCATCGGGGTCGAACGGGCTGCGCATAATGGCGAGGTCCATACCGGGAAACCCTTGGCCCGGCGCGCTCTCTTGCAGGTGCGCAGTGGCCATCCGGTCCACCAGCAGGTTGGCGTGATGCACCAGGCGGCGGTCGCCGGGGCGGATGTCGATGGATTTCACATAGCGCGTCTTATCGATATCCGGACGGAAGACGAAATTCCAATAAACATCCGGCCCGGAAGCGGGCACGGTAAACGAAGACTGCGCTTCGATGACCAGGTGGGGCGGGCCCATGGCCTGCCCGTCGGTCGCCGAAGGCGCCGACCCGTCCGCTACCTCAGCCGCCGCTCCCTCAGGCGCCCCTTCCGCCACCCAATCCGAAATAATCCGAATTTCGTCCGCGCTGAGTCGCCGCTCATCCGCGAAATCGCCGAAGCCGTGTTCCGGAAGCCACGGCGGCATGTAGCGGCTGCGCGTTACCGCAGCGATCTGCGGCGCGCGCTTCTTCACGTCCTCATACGTCAGCAGTGGAAATGGAGCGGCCCCGGCCGCCTGATGACAGGGCGCACAATTCCGCGCCACAATAGGCGCGATATCGTGCGTAAACGTCACTTGTGCCGCGAGCCCCAGCGGGGTACAAAGGATCAGTATTCCGGCAACGGGACGATTCACTGGGCTTTGTTTATTGCTACGGCAATTATTGCTACGCCTTAATTATCACTTCGCGCAGCCGCTCGCGCGTGAGGAAGAATTTCACCGAATCGAATTTGCCGAACAGCTTTTCCAGGCTGCGGTTGTTGAATAACTGCGCCGGCCGCCGCTGCCCTTGCTGCGCCACGTTCAGGGTAGTCAGATTCTGGATGCGGAAAGTGTAGAACGGCACCGCTTCCAGCTTGTCGTCCGCGTGGAAAAACGCCAGCATGTAGCCCTTGGGCCTCACAATCTGATGCAGCCGTTCCAGCACTGCCGAGAGCATCGCCGGCGCCAGATATTCCAGGACGTCCCAGATCAGGACCGCATCGAAATGCCCCTCCGGAAAATCCAGCGCCTGCTTCAGGAAGTACTCGATTTGGCCCGGGTTCGATTGATCCACCGTGTCGTCCAGGCCGAAAGTGTCGTTCAGAGTCTGCAGAAAATCGGCGGCGCATAAGCGGTGGCCGAGGTTAGTGATAAAAGTTACGTTCTGCTGAGTAGCCACGCCCAGATCGAGAATGGTCAATCCGGACGTGTCGCGGATGTCCTTGAAAAATTCCTCCAGCCCGCGGCTGGGGCGTTCCATGGCGACGGTCTCGCCGGCGCTTTTCCGCGCAAATAACGCACGGCCCGGCGCGCCCGGCTTTTCGGCGCCACCGGGCGCCTGCCCGCCGCGTGGGCCGCGCCACATGCTTTTCAGCTTATCCGGCAGCAACTTCGCGGCCTCCGGCGCCTATCGCTTGATCTCGGAACCGCCTGCGGAAGCGTGCGCAACCACCGGCGGCCCTGGCGCGGCCGCAGCCGGCGCGGCGACTGGCGCCGCCGTTTGCGGCGCTTTCACCGCCGCCTTCGCGGGCTCGGGTTTGACGATATCGATGCTGCCCTTGAAGTACGCGCCATCCTCAATGATGATGCGGGCCGTGCGGATGTCGCCCACCAGCTTCGCGTCCTTCCGGATTTCGAGCTTATCGTGGGCCTCCACGTTGCCCTGGATGGTGCCCAGAGCTACGACTTCCCGCGCCTTCACGCCGGCGCGGACCACGCCGTTAGGCCCAATGGTCAGCTTGTGCTCAAGCGCCTCCACTGTGCCTTCAATCTCCCCATCGACGTACAGGTCTTCCTTGCTGAAGATCTGACCGACGACTTTAACCGCCTTTCCGATACTGGCGGAGCCGGCGGGACTCTGCGGCTCAAACTTTCCCATGGGCATGCTGGACACGGGCGTAATCTCCTTTTTAGGTGGTATGGGACTTGGCGCAATTGGAGCGGGACTGGGAGGCGGAGCGTAGGGCTTTATGGGCTCCTCATCCCGGCGTTTGTTCCACATTATAGCCGTCCTCCTGGATTAGGTATAAATGCGATCATGCTACTGCATACATAGTAAGGGCATGACCGTGAAAAGGCAAACAGGTTTGAGCGGAACTTTGGTACTGGATAGAACCTATCGCCTCGGCGCCGAACTCTTGGCGCGGGTTTTCAGCAGAATCGGCGTGCCTTCAAACCCGAAGCCGCGCCGGATTTGATTGATCAAATGGCGCTCGTGCGAGAAATGCAGCGGTCCGCCCTTGTCGATGAAAACCACGAATGATGGCGGCCGGATGGATGCCTGCGTTATGTAGAAGATTTTGCGCTGCTCAAAGCGCAGTTGCTCCACGAAGCGGTTCAGCTCGCCGGTGGTAATGCGCCGCGACGCCGAATCGTACACCTTCCGAATCAGCGGGAATAGCTTTTCCACCCCGGCGCCGGTCTTGGCCGAAATGAAAAGCACCGGCGCGTAGTCCAGAAACTTGAACTCGTCTTTGATCTGTTCTTCGAATTCCTGCTTCTTGGATCCCGGCAACTGGTCGGCCTTGTTCACGCACACAATCACCGCGCGCCCGCCTTCGTGCGCGTACCCGGCGATGGTCGCGTCCAGGCTCACCACCCCTTCGGTAGCGTCCAGCACCAGCAGCACCACATGCGCCATACGGATGTTCCGCCGCGCCATCACCACGCTGAGCTTCTCGGCCATCTCCGTCGTCTTGCCTTTGCGGCGGATGCCGGCCGTATCCACGAAAATGTAATCTCGGCCGTCGCGCGTAACGGTTTCATCCACCGCATCGCGCGTAGTGCCGGCGATGGGCGAAACAATGGCGCGCTCCTGTCCGGTAAGCGCATTGAGCAGGGTGGATTTGCCCACGTTGGGCCGGCCGATGATGGCGATCTTGATGGCGGATTCCGCCGGCCCGGGGTCCCCGTCTGTCGCGTCGTCTGTCGCGCCGTCTGTCGCATCCCCTTGCGCCACGCCGAAGCCTTCCGTGACGCGGTCCAGCAGCGCATCCACGCCGATGCCATGTTCCGCCGAAACGGGGAAGACGTCGGCGATTCCCAACCCGTGGAACTCATTCGCCAGATATTCCCGGGCCATGGTATCGGCCTTGTTGACGGCCAGCGACACAGGCTTGCCGAGGCGGATCAGCATGCGCGCAAGGTCGCGGTCGGAGCCGGTGATCTCGCCGCGCCCGTCCACCAGAAAAATGATGTGCGCGGCGTCCTGCAGGGCCACTTCGGCCTGCCGCAGGATTTGCGCGGGAATATACTCGTGGTCGTTGACCACAATGCCGCCCGTATCGATCAACTCGAAGCGGCGCCCGTGATGCTCGGCGGCGCCGTGGATACGGTCGCGCGTGATGCCAGGCTCGTCGCCAACGATGGCGCGCCGCTGTCCCGTAATTCGATTGAAGAGGGTGGACTTTCCGACGTTAGGCCTGCCCACGATGACCACTGTAGGAGTGGCATGAGGCATTGTTCCACCATGATAGCAGCCATCGCCCGAATGCCAGTCACAGTACCTTCAAATAAATCCGGCCTCGCCAAACCGCTATTCCACGGACGCTCCGCTCGCACGCAATTCCCTATCGGCAGCTTGCCAGACATCCTCCCAACCCACAGTTAAGATTGGACTTCCACGAAATTGGCTTCGTTCCGCACTTTCTCCGACCCCCGCCAAAATCGCCCGCTTGGCAGCCTTCCGTAATCACCTTGCGCCCTCCAAGCCTCCGTGTTTTACGAAGTGCCTGCGCTACACTGGAATCGGGTCGCAAGCCGAATCCGCATTCCGGTCATAACACTCCAAAATAAATCGGAAGTACGTACTTTACGCGAATTAAACAAGGCGGAGAGTCGACAATGCGTTGCGTTAAGTATAAAAATTAAAGCATGAGGGAAGAACTCCAGCACCTATCAAAATCAGCCGTGATCGAAGCCATCCCGCTGGCCTGTTCAGACGAATTGTGCGCCGTGGAGTTCTTTGAGGCATTGAGGTGGGGAGGCGTTCCGTCATGCGCACATTGCAATAGCACTATGGTCTACAAGATGACGGGCGCGGCCACCGGCAACCGTAATAGGCGGTTCCTGTGGCGTTGCCGGGAGTGCAAAAAGCAGTATACTGTTCGGATTGGTACGGTATACGAGGAAATTATGCGACATTGCCAGATTAGCTACAAATCGGCGCTGTTTCTGATGAATCGGATTCGATTCGCTGTGGCTCCAGACGTTAACGCCCCCAAGTTGACGGGAACCGTAGAGGCCGACGAAGCGTATTGTAGTGGCAAACCCCGACATGGAGACGGCAAGATCCATAAGCTTGGGCGCGGCACCAGCAAAACGCCAGTATTCGCGGTTGTAGAGCGTGGCGGCGATATTCGCCGTCGGGTAGTGCCAGACGTTACGGGGGAAACACTAAAAGCATTCAGTCGCCGATTATTCCAAACGAAATCGAATTGCCAGATGATGGAGGACGTACTGTTGAAGCCGGTCGCTGCGCTGAGGGTAAGCGGTTGATGTATCGAATGAGATAAAGGTACTAAAATGTCACGCACTAATAAACCAGACAAACGCAAACGATTACAAAAAACGCCCATCACCCATACGATACCAGAGCACACCACAGTCACCAAGAGCGATGTCGATACTGCTATCGATAAGGTGTATGAAAAATACGGCAATAACCTGACGGCATTCTTCCACGATGTGGAAGAAGAGCAAAAGCTAGAACGCAAAAGTTCTCGACTTACAACACACGTGGTGATGAACCGCAGTGATTGTACCTAACGAAAATTTCCGTCCCAGCCCAGATAGAGCACTGTACGTCACAGGTGAAATTAACGAGGCGCTGGTATCACGTCTAACTCCGAGGATCACGCTGCTCCAATCTCGGAGCCGTAAGCCAATCTCCGTTTACATCGACAGTCCCGGAGGCTCGATTGTAGACATGGAAGGATTGTGGAAACTGCTTAATGTTGGTGACCAGGACGGCAGCGCTCCGTGCGTTATTATTACTGTGGTTACAACGCGCGCAGCCAGCGCCGCTGCCGATCTTCTGTCCTCTGGCGACTGGGCCGTCGCATATCCTCACAGTGCCGTTTTGTACCACGGTTCTCGACTTCCATCGTATCCAGCACAGTTGACTCTAGAGAGAGCGGCACTCATAGCCTACTACTTGAGGATCACCAACGAAAAGTACGCAATGGATCGAATTCGAAAAATAGAAGTTCGGTTCATGCAAAAGTTTCTCCTCTATAAAGACAGTTTTGCGGATGTACGGAAAGATAATCCAGCCAAACAGATGACAGACGCTGACTGTTTTCTAGAAGTCATAAAAAACGGGTTATCCGCTCGCGGAAAGAAGTTATTCGACAGCGCCATCAATAGATACCAGAGGTATGAGAAGCTGCTAAAAAAAGTGAAGGCTAGGACAGGAACTACGCAAGCTAAGTTAGAGGCCGCAAGATTGAAGGCAATTATAGATTTTGAAGTAGACAGCAACAAGAAGAATCCAGACTGGAGTTTTACCGACTTTGGCCTGACCAACTTATCGGACGACTTTTTCTTGGTGAACGAACACCTTGCCGATATAAAGACGGCGCGGCTTACAGATTTCATCTCGTCTTGGGGAAAATTTGCCCTCACGGATGACGAAAAGGCTGAGTTAGATGGGCGTCCGGAAGAAGAACGACTGACCTTGACGGTTGAGAAAGTTCGCCCCATCTTAGAACCAGTGTGGGCGTTTTTTGTGTCACTATGTCACGCCCTTCAATACGGCGAAAATGACTTAACAGCAACAGATGCGTATTGGCTTGGCCTAATCGACGAAGTAATCGGCGACGCTAGCCTTCGATCCGTAAGAACCATCATGGAGTACGAACCAGATCCGCCTCAATGAACGAAAAAAACGGTTAAAAAAACCAGAATTACCGGCATCTCGCGGCCCGAAGCCAGAAGTCCTGAAAATCGACGGAGATTGGCAAGAGCCATCAAACGATCCCTGGAGAAAAAGAAGCCAGCCGAGGGTTGGCCCAAATGACCCCGTAGGGTGTGCAACGTCGGTCATGCTGCCAGTTTGCGTAAAGTACATACTTCCAAAATAAATTTGCCCGCGACTCACAGACGGCCCGATTCCCCCAGCCGATTTCCAATGGCAATCCGCCAGAAATCCTCCTAACCTATAGTGAACATTTAACTTCCGCGAAATTGGCTTCGTTCCGTCATTTTCTCCGGGCACGCCGGAGTCGCCCGGTCGGCAGCCGCTCTCTTAACGTTCTCGCCCCTCCGGTCGCCGTGTTCAACGAAGTCCTCGCGCTACACTGCAATCGGGTCGCAGGACTCGCGGCTAGTGGCGCGTCGTGTACGGCAGACCCATGCCGCCAGGCAACCGGCTATGCTGGGCGTGCGTCAGTGAGAGAATGAGGAAGGCGAGTAACCAAGGAGCGGCTATGATTGCGCGATTCACAACAATCACATTGGCCCTGCTGGTGGCGGGCCAGGCGGATACGCTGCGGCTGCGCACCGGTGCAGCCCTAACCGGAACCTGGCTGGGCGGCACACCGGACGAAGTTCGCTTTATGGTGGACGACCGGGTGGAGCGGTATCCGCGTGCGGACGTCGTGTCGGTGGAGTTCACTTCCACCGGCATCTCGAACACCATAGCTCCGGAGGCTCCGGTGGCGCCGCCGCCGGTGTTAGAGCCCAACGTGACGGGCGTCCCATTCATGCGCGGCGCATCGGGGTTCCTCTCACTCGAAAGAGCGTACGCGATGCTGGTCCGCAGCAATCAGATGTATGGGATGGGGCCGACGGTCTACCGCATTCAGGGACCGCAATCGCCCGTGCGCGTCGGACGAGGGGATAAAATTGTTTTTGTGTTGCGTTTGAATTCCGGAGGCGACCCGCGCCGCTTTGAGTTGTACCAGCTCGAATCGCGAATGAATTTCCGGCAGACGCAGCCCTCAATGGGCGGAGGCCGGCCGCCGGCGCTGCCCGTGACCATCGACAAGATCAGCGATTACACTTATGAAATTTCACCGGCGCGGCAGTTATATCCGGGCGAGTATTCCTTCAGCCGCATCGACTCCAACGAGAGTTATTGCTTCGGCGTGAATTATTAAATCTCCTGGACGGCTGGAACCTACCGCCCGGCCGACCTTCCAGGCGCCGCTCCAACGGGTGCGCATCTTGAAGGCGATTCTTGTCGCTGACCCTGTGGCTGTCACGCCGCGTCTCAAGTGAGTCACAAGCGCTCACCATCGGCGCCGTGCGCGCGCCTGCCGCATCGCCGCTGACTCGCTCGATGCGCCTGGTGGGCGATAGCACGCCGTTTGACGACGCCGTCCGGCTCCCGCGAATCCATTTCCAGCCCCCGACGCGCGACCCCGGCGCCGAGGCGTAGTCTAAAGCTGCCGGGGTGTAATCTAAAGCTATGGACAAGAGATTAGCGAAGCGCCACAAGCGTCAGGTTACCCGCGCCAGAGAAAGCGTCAAGGTCTCCGAGCCCGACGTCCGGACCCAGGAACAGATTGAAGCTGCGCGCGCCGTCAGCCGCCCGGATTCCAACCGCGACGGCAATCCGGCTTTCCCGCGCAAATAGTCGGCGCCTCCGCCATGCTGGGCATCCTGGTCCACGGCGACAATCACTTCATCGTGCGCGGCCCTTTGCCCGGCTCCGCGACCGCGCGCGCCCTTGCCCGCCACTGGTCCGTCATCCAAATCGGCGCCGCCGCGCCGCCCGCTCTCAACCCATGGCGCATCAGCTCGCGCGAATTCCGCGAGAACCTGGAATGGGCCGTAATCGTCCCCGGAGACGGCGAAATCTCTCCCGCGGTGGCTGTGCTGTTGGAAGAATTGTCCGCGCGCGGAATCGCCATTCACCGTACAGATTGAGTCGCCACGGCGCCCGCTTACCCCGCCAACGCTTCCTTGACTTTCCCCGCCAGCGCCGCCGCCGTAAAGGGCTTCTGTATGAACCCCGCCAGGCCCTTGCCCGCGAAGCGCTGCACCGCCTCCACCTCGTTGTAACCGCTGGTGAGCAGCACCTTCACGTGCGGGTCCATCAGTTGCAGTTGCCGCAGCGTCTCTTCGCCGCTCATCACGGGCATGGTCAAATCGAGCAGCACCAGCGCCACTTTGCCTTGAAAATCCCGGTAAGCTTTTAACGCCGCTTCGCCATCCTGCGCCGAGACGCTCTGGTAGCCGTATCGCAGCAGGGTGTGCCTCGCGGTGGTGCGAACAATCTCTTCGTCGTCCACAATCAGCACCGTTCCGGCTCCCGTCAGGTCTCTCTTTGCAGGCGCCGCGACATTCGCCACGGGACCCGCCGATGCCGGAAACAGCACCTTAAACGTAGTTCCCTGCCCCGGCTCGCTATACACCTTCAACGCGCCTTTGTGAGCGCGCACAATTCCCAACACCGCCGATAGCCCCAGGCCACGCCCCGCGAACTTGGTGCTGAAGAACGGGTCGAAAATCTTCGCCAGCGTCTCCTCATCCATTCCCGCGCCCGTGTCGTGGACCTCCAGCGCTACGTAGCGTCCCGACCGCATCAGTTCCCCCGCCGAAGACATGGTGTCGATATACGGCTCGTCCACATCCTGCAAAGTGGTTCGGACCAGAACCGAACCGCCTTGCGCGCCGATCGCCTCGGCTCCGTTGATCACCAGGTTCATCACGATCTGCTGCAACTGGCCGGGGTCTGCGTCGATTCCCGGCAGATCGTCCGCCAGCTGCATCCGCAGCTGCGCATGCTTCGGAAAGGAAGTCTGCACCAGGCTGCTGATTTCACGCACCAGCTCGGAAAGGTCGAGCGTACGCATCACGAAGCGGCCCTTGCCGGCATAAGCGAGTAACTGGCGGGTCAGCTCGGCGGCGCGCTCGGCCGCCTTCATGACCTCTTCGATCAGCGGCCGGTTGGGATGGCTGGGCCCGATGTTGTCCAGCGCCAGGCTGGCATTGCCCAGAATGCCGGTCAGCAGGTTATTGAAGTCGTGCGCCACGCCGCCCGCCAGCACGCCCAGGCTCTCCAGCTTCTGTGTGTGCCTCAGTTGCTCTTCGATGCGGATGCGCTCGGTAATATCGCTTACGATTTCCAGGTACCCGGCCGGCTGGCTATCGCCCGCTTGCCGCAGGGCCCAGCGGCTGGCCGCTTTCAACTCCGAGCCGTCCTTGCGCCTGTGCGCCAGTTCGCCCTCCCAATGTCCGTTCGCTCGCAACCGCTCGTGAATTTCGCCGATCGGTACGGGAAATTGCGTCCGCAACAATTCGTGCGAGATGCGGCCCAGCGCCTCGTCCCTGGTCCAGCCATACATGCTCGCGGCGCCCCGGTTCCAGAAGCGAATGGTCCCGTTGCAATCGAGCGACAGAATCGCATCGTGCGCCAAGTCCAGCAATTGCGCCTGCTCCCGCAGCTCTTCCGCCGCGGCCTGGGCAGCTTGCGCAGACCGCAGAGCCTCCGCGGTACGCTCTTCCACACGCTGTTCCAGTTCCTCGGCGGCGCGGGTCAGTTCCGCTTCCCGGCGGCGTCCGGTGGCCGCGATGCGGCTGATCAGCAGCGAGACCAGCAGCAGTAGCGCGAAACGGAGCGGGTCGGTGGGCTGCCGCTGCGGCAACCCGAGCACCCTGGGGACGACGAACGTAACCAGCGTCCAGGTCATCAGTCCGGCGCCATAGCCCAGCCATGACGACCCAAGCAGCGCTACCAGAAAGAGGAGCGTGATCGCCACGCCCAGCAGCCCCATCGAGCCGCGCGGCGCGCCATGCAGGAAGGGATACGCGGCGGCGCTGAGCAGCGTCAGCGCGGAAAGCGCGATGGCGTAAGAGCGGAGCGGCGCGGGAATCCAGGAGGTGGCCTTGTTGAGCACCCTGCCGGCAGCGGAGGTTTCGACGGAGCGAACCATGATCGGCGTGGACCCAGGCAGAGCTTCTTCGCGGGCTATAATCATATTACAAGGTCCTTGGCCCTCGCGAAAACCGGCAATCGGGATGATCGGCCAAAACCGAAGTTGCGCATCTCACCCAATCCTTGTATCCTGGAAGTTCCCCGTAATGTGAAAGTCTCGCTTTAGGCGGAGTTTGTTTGGGCGGGCATTTGCGGGTGTGTGGTCCGGACGGGTGGCCGAGCGGTTAATGGCAACAGGCTGTAAACCTGTCGCTCCTTGGAGCTACGGAGGTTCGAATCCTCCCCCGTCCACCAAGAGTCTTGTAGACTTGTTATAGGCCGTTGTAGCTCAGTTGGTAGAGCGCGTCCTTGGTAAGGACGAGGTCACCGGTTCAAGCCCGGTCAACGGCTCCAGTTTTCATCCCTCCTGTAGGGCATCCATACAGAGAAGGCACGCGATGGCAAAGGAAAAATTCGACCGCAGCAAGCCGCACATCAACATTGGGACGATCGGGCACATCGATCACGGGAAGACTACCCTGACGGCGGCGATCACGAAGGTTCTGGCGAAGCACAATCCCAAGAACAAGTTCCGCAGCTTCGACTCGATCGACAACGCGCCGGAAGAAAAAGCCCGCGGCATCACCATCGCCGTGGCGCACGTGGAGTATGAGACCGCCAAGCGGCACTACGCCCATGTGGATTGCCCCGGCCATGCCGATTACATCAAGAACATGATCACCGGCGCGGCGCAGATGGATGGCGCGATTGTGGTGGTGGCGGCTACCGACGGCCCCATGCCCCAGACCCGCGAGCACATTCTGCTGGCGCGGCAGGTGGGCGTGCCGTACATCGTGGTGGCCATG
>JBEKNN010000083.1:0-31481 GCA_049522755.1 Bryobacteraceae bacterium
CTTCATTATCAGGTAGATGTGCGCAGGCGGGATGCGAGCTCACTTCGTGGCGTTTGGCACCGTGTCCGAAGGCCCTGCCACTAATGTACCGACACTATGGTTCAGCGGATGGCCTTATGTTCGGGTAATGCTCAAACTCGCAGGCTCACGAAGGGGGTCCGAGATTCTCGGAATTTCCGAGGTTGCCAGCCCGGCGTTGTGGTCCCGGTCTGCTACTCAGAGCCGAGGGCAAAGATTCTCGGAATTTCGAGCGGCCGAACCTAAAGGCACACGTGAGCAAACTCTGGCAGAACCGCGAACGGCTGCATAGTGGATGGCAGCCCTTCTCCTAGGTGCACGATGCGTTCAGGCGTTCCGTTCCCGAGGAACTCAGCCGCTCGAGCCAGGTAGTTCACGCGTAGCGGGTTGAGACCCATCAGCCGGGAGCATACGAAATCGGGGGCGACTGCATCGTCGGCCAACACGATCGGCCCGAGATTGCGCGGAGAGCCATGCATCGGCCTGTTGCCCTCCATGCCGATGATCCCATCGGCAATGACGAAATGCGCCGGAACAGCGGCATTGATATCGAGGGTGCTTTGATCGATACCATTCAATTGCAGCCGGCTTTTCGGCCAACCATATGTAGCGCTAGGCGCCACGCCGAACAGGTTCTTCATACTCACGTTGATCCCCGGCCATTGATTGCGTTTTCACGTTAGGCATCGAGGGCGATCAAGTCGCTCGTCAAGACCGTACGCGGCAGCCACAGGCAGTCGTGGACGGTGAAGGAAGTCTGCAACGGCACTTTCCGGATCTCATTGCGGTTTAGATCAACAAACCGGATGCGCCTTTCCCGAAGTTCCGCTTCCAAGCCACCCTCGACGAGGACGAGCACTGTATCCCGTCGGTGTTCTCCGAAGCCCCAACGCCATAGCCTCTTATCGCGTTTTAACCCAGGACCGACCAGCCGCCAAAAGGAACTATGCGTAGAGATCTGGCTCCCAGACATCCCTCTTTTCGCCGAAGACGCGCGAGAGTGGCCATGGAGGCCAACGGAACAAGGTCGCGTTTTGGCGAGTTGCGAAGCCTACCGTAGAATCAGCCTGTAGTCGGGACGCATTCCATGAGATCCGAAATCATGCATCAGATTGTTGAAACCATTGAAGCTGAGGTGAGATCGCGGCCATCACCTCTTGAATTTGAGATGGCGTATCAGGTTCGCGTCGCGATGGATCGAATCAAGTTCGCGATCAAGCACGCGGAACAGTTTTCAAAGCCATGCATTGATATGCGCGACGCCAGCCTGCAGTTGTTGGACGCCCTAGAGCGCCTCGAATCGCTGGATCGGCTCTTTCAGATTCGATCTCGAATCGCTGTTGACAGAAACGGGCTTGCGTCGGAAGCGAAGGCATGATCGTCAGAAGGTTATTTGCTACTCGTCCGGGGGAAGGCATTAATTCTCGGAATTTCGAGGAAGCCCTTGGCACCCGCCAAAATCTGGCCTGTTCTGGCCCTGCCAGGCGGGTCAGTTTTCGTGAGCAACCCCGGGTTACTTCTGCGAGGGCCTGTCAAGATCGACTTAGCATCGCTTTCCGGAAGGCTGGATGCATTTTAAGCCAATGCGAGAAGCAACGAGCGGTGACCACGGCCGACTAGTTTTTATGAAAGTACTAGCATACCCGCAATCTGCATGTCTTGCCCTCCTCGCCTCCCATGGCCGCTCAGTCCCCATAACTGCTCAACCCAGTATCTGCGCAGCAGCATTTGGCAGTGGACTGTTCCAAGGTGGGTCCATGAGTGCTGAATTCATACGTGTATTCCGGAGCCACTCGAATCTGGGACGCAACCTGCAGCTTGGGAACAGCTACTGATAAGAGGAACGAATAATTGTGCCAGCCCTGCTTGTTGAGAACACAACTTTCGAAAGGCACTACCGCATCGGCGATCTTGCGCGTCTGTGGGGTCTAGGCAGGGAGACAGTGCGCAAGCTCGTCAAGGACGATCCCGGCGTGATCAAGATTCGGATGGGGCGGAAGAAGGCGCACACTATCTATAGCGTTCCTGAATCCGCCGCGTGCCGGATACACACGCTCTTGCTCAACGCCGCTCAAGTGCGCCCACCCGAATCGCTACCAGCTTCTGCTTTGTCTTATCGTCAAATGCATCCGTGAGAATCCTTGTGAGACATTGTGAGACGTTGTCCGCGTTGAACCCATCGGAGTAGCGCCTACCACAGGCTCTTCACTCTGTAACTGGAAAGAGGATTCGTGTGTACGTGGCTAACAAGTTTGGGTGTCGGCGTCTCGGCTAGCGGATGCCGGCCTGATGCGTGAAGGCAAATTCCTGCCATAACCAGCCCCATTCTCGAGTCTGTTACTTCGTACCCGTCTTGGTTAGCTCGAATACCTTCGGTCTGGGTTTCTCACTGAAGGCGGCTTTTAGCACAGCCGTGAGCCGCTCTTGCCTCTCGGGAATCCAAGCAGAGTAGTGCTTCCGCACCATCTGTTCGGTGTTCCCCAGAAGTTCGGCCACATCGCGCACCGTGACGCCAGGGCGTTGCAGAAGAATCCGTGCAAAAGTGTGTCGGAAGCGATGGGGGGTCGGCTCATCCGTCCACGGGCCGCACAGCGTCCACAGCTTGTTCAGCTTTCGCCGCCAAACATCGGTGATGACATTGATGTCTTTGGTTTCGTGTTCGCCGAAAATGAGCGGGCCGTGTTCTTGGGCGCGGGCGCGGATGCGCTCCTGTAACCACTCAGGAACCCACGTGTAGACGTGCGTGCCCGCCTTCGTGGTCCTGACATGGATTTCGCCAGTGGGCTGCATCCGGTCAACGTGGAACGTGCTCACGTCGCTTATGCGTAAGCCGGTGTAGACGGAAACGGAAATGAAGTCCGCTAGGTCTTGGCCCGTCCACTTGTAATTGTAGCGGACATATTCGCCTTCAGCCCGGTGGTGGTGGATTACGCGGGACCATTTGACTTCCTGCTTCCCGTACTTCGTCTCACAGGCTTCATACATTTTTTCAAGCTCTGAATCCGTGAAGGGAAGCTTCTGTTCGCTGCGCCGGTCTGCCGCGTCACGGCCCCGCTGGTTCTTCACAAGCCGCGCAGGGTTGCGGGCTATCCATTCGTTGGAAAGACAGAACTCGAAAAATGTCTTTACGGTGCTCATCTTCTTCGCGGCCGTTTGGGGACTGACTGGCCATGAGGAACGGAACTCGCGAACGTCGATAGGCCCCCACTGGTCAAGCATAACGAAACCCCGGTGATCGGAAAACGCCTTCATCTCCGCCAGCAACAGCCGGTAGTTCTTTTGAGTGTTGGGCGCGTGCTCCTGGTATTCCGCTGTGAACGCATGGAAGGCACGTGCAATCGTGATGCGCCCGGGCGCGGGTTCCGGGGCCGGGGGCACCTGGATCGTGGCCGGGTTGTCCCAAGACCGGGCCGCTTCCCAGATGGCAACCACAGCCTTGGCTTCGTCCCAGTCGGATTTCCCGGTCTGCTTACGGCTGAACTTGCCGCCAAGGGTCCCGGAAACGTGAATTAGGCAAGCGCACTTTTTCCAGCCGCGCCGCCCCTCCTCAAACTCGCCGGAACGGGAGTCTTCCGTGCGCCCGCCTTCGCATTCGGAGCGATGTCGTCGATATAGGGTGAGAGCCATTTTCCACCGGCTTTATTCTACACCCTTGCACGCTATTGCACGCTGAAAGTTAAATATCCCCGTAAGTTATTGATTCTATTATGGCGGAGAGACAGGGATTCGAACCCTGGATAGAGTTTCCCCTATACACGCTTTCCAAGCGTGCGCCTTCAACCACTCGGCCATCTCTCCGGTTCGGAAAAGCCGCGGCGCGGGGCCGCGTGATGCGCAATCTCACTCAGGATAACACGCAGCGTCGCTGTAAAATGAACGAAGTGACCCGCCTCGCGGCAGCGCCGCCCGTTCTCAGCCGCAGATCGCTCCTGCTAGCCGCTGCCGCCGCTGCCTGCGGCCCTCCTAAAGCCCGTGGATACCGCGGCTATTGCTTCGTCGCCAATCAGGAGAGCCGCAGCGTCGCGGCCATCGATCTGACCAATTTCCGTCTTCGCCGGCAAATTCCACTCGACGACGCGCCCTCCGCCATTATTGCCCATCCATCGCGGCTGAAGGCCTACGTACTTGCGCCCGGCGCTGGCACGGTGTACGAGATCGACGCCGTCAAACTCGCCGTCAGCCGGCGCACGCCCGCGGGCGGCCGCGCCATGAGTATGGCAGTCGCCGCCGGCGGCGACGCGCTGTGGATTCTCTACCGCGACCCAGCCGAGCTGGTCGAGCTGCCGTTCGATTCCCTGCGCCCCCGCCACCGAATCCGCCTCGCTTTCCCTCCCGACGGATTCGTTATCGGCAGCACGAACTACGCCGCCATTGCCAGCTACCAGGCCCGCACCATTACCGTCGCCTCGCTGGAGCGCGCCGCCATCGCCCGCGTCATCGCCGCGCGCGACGAGCCTTCCCTTCTCCGCTTCCAGCAGGATGGCGCCCAGATCATCGCCGGCAGCCATCCCGACCGCGCCATCACCATCTTCAACGCAGCGTCCGGCAAGACCGTGGTCCGTCTGCCGCTGGCCATCGCGCCGCGCAATTTCTGTCCGGACAGCACCGGCGGCCAGCTCTATGTCACCGGCGACGGCAAGGACGCCGTGGTGATTGTCTATCCCTACGAAACCGAGATTGGCCAGACCATCCTCGCAGGCCACGCGCCCGGAGCCATGGCCGTTACGCTGGATGAATCGCCGCTGCTGCTGGTGGCCAACCCCGATAGCGACCGCATCACAGCGCTCGACGTGAACACCATGGGTAAGAGCCGGATCGCCGTCGTGGATGTGGGCCAGGAGCCGCACAGCATCGTGATGACGCCCGACAACCAATATGCCCTTGTGCTCAATCGAAAGTCCGGCGACGTCGCCGTGATCCGCACGTATTCACTGAACCAAAGCGGACCCTACAAGGAACCTCTCAAGAAGCCAATGCCGGTTTTCACGATGATTCCGGTGGGTGATGCGCCGGTGGCAGCGGCGGTTATGCCGTGGGGGACGTGAGCGGCCGTAGGACAGGCCTCCCGGCCTGCTTCCGGCCCATATGCACAGCAGCACCTGGCAGGGATATTCGATGTGTCGCAATGGGACGCCTCGCTTCAGGACGGATGGCGGCCGCACCCTGGAGCGGGATCGTACTTGAACCTGTACCCCGATGCGGCTTATATCGCCAAGTGCTACTTCAACGAGCCCGGCGCGGCCAACATCCGCGAGTTTGCCCGAAAGGCTTTCAGGTCTGAATTCCTCGGCGCTATGCATTGCCGAGCTCGCATGGGTGATCCATCGCAACCTGTGCGAGCGAGCCGTGAGTCCTGCGCCAGCGTCGCCGCATCTTCGAATGTGACGACAATGCGCTTGCCGAGAGCAACGGCCAGTTTGCCGGCGACATCGGTGAGTCTGTCTGGCATTTGGAGGCTTTTTTGTATCCGCGGATTTATCCCCCAGACCCATTACACTATGTAAATGCCCATTCGAATCGTCACCGTAGACGCGTTTACCAATGTTGCCTTCTCTGGAAATCCCGCGGCGGTCTGCGTATTGAACGAGCCGCGTCCGGAAGAGTGGATGCGCAACCTGGCGCGCGAAATGAACCTTTCGGAAACGGCATTCCTGCTGCCGCAAGCGGACGGATATGACTTGCGCTGGCTCACCCCCTCGGTGGAAGTCGATCTTTGCGGACACGCCACCGTCGCCAGCGCGCACGTGTTGTGGCAAGACGGCCACTTGCCCGCGGGCCAACAGGCGCGGTTCCACACGCGCAGCGGGTTGCTGACGGCGGACCGGTGCGGCGAGTGGATCGAGCTCGATTTCCCGGTGAAGATCGCCACCGTTTCCGAGCCGCCAGCGGAATTGTTGCCCGCGTTGGGCGTCCAGGCGCTGGCAGTGGCGAAGAACGTGTTCGACTATCTGGTGGAGGTGGAATCGGAGGAGATTTTGCGCGGCATGTCGCCAGACCATTCCACGCTGCGAAAGATTCCGGTGCGCGGCGTGATTGTGACAGCGCGCTCTTCCACCGCCGGCTTCGACTTCATCTCGCGGTTCTTCGCGCCTGGCTCGGGGATCGATGAGGACCCGGTCACGGGGTCGGCGCACACGGCGCTGGGTCCATATTGGGGCGGAAAATTGGGCAAGTCAGAGATGACCGGCTATCAGGCCTCGGCGCGCGGCGGCGTGGTGCGGGTCCGGTTGAACGGAGACCGCATCATTCTGGGCGGACAGGCGGTAACGGTGATGCAGGCGCAACTGCTGGCCTGATGGCGCCCGGAATGCCTGTACTTCGTGCGATGCGCGGCGCCGTTGCTACCGCTGTGGGTATGGTTGTGCTGGCTTTTGCCGCCAGGGCGCAATTCCGAAGCACCGTCCCGCTGGTAGTCGCGCCTATCACTGTGACGGACGCGAAGGGCCGCTACATCGACGGCTTGACCGAGCACGACCTGCTTCTCTACGACAACAATGTGGCGCAGCCGATACACCTGGAATATTCGGCGTATCCCATCTCGCTGGTGGTCGCGGTGGAGACCAATTCCAATTCCGAGCCGGCCATCAACAAGCTGGGAGGCAGCGGGATTCTCTTCGCCAATCTGATAGCGGCCGAAGGCGGAGAGACCGCGCTGATCAGCTTCAGCGACACCGTAGTGTTGCGCCAGTCTTTTACCAGCGATCCGGAGGCCATCATGCGGCCGCTGCGCAACATGCACGTGGAAGGAAACGGAGCCTGTACGCTGGATGCGATTGTCACTGCCATGAGAATGTTGGATACGCGCAAGCCGGACCGGCGCCGCATTTTATTCCTGGTGGCGGAAAAGCGCGACCGATCGAGCGCGGCCAAACTCGAAGAAGCAGTGCAAGCCGTACAGCGCCAGAATGCGGCTGTATACTGGCTGACTTATTCGCCCAGTCTGACGCAGTATACGATGCGCCCCAAAACGGTGCACAGCATCGATCCCAAGGAAGACGGAAAACTCATCGAAAACGACGTGCAACTGCCGGAGTGGAACATCATTGGGGCTCTGCAGGAACTGGCCCATCTACGCGCGCCGGACATCGCCGCTCTCTTTACGCGCGTCACCGGAGCTCACACGCTCAACTTCCTTAAAAAGAGCGGATTGGAAGAGGAAATTCATGCGATAGGTGAGGAAATACACCGGCAGTACATCGCGACCTTTCAACCGCCTCACAGCGAGGCGGGGCAATTCCACACGCTGCGCGTCGAAGCCAAGGCGCACCCCGAATGGCAAGTGAAAACCAGGGAAGGATATTGGGAGATAGACTAGAAAAACAGGCGCGAGGGCCTGTCCTAGCTAAAGCTAGCTCCCGCCCACCGCCACGGAAGCCTTACGGTTTAAGAAACACTCCCGGCAATAAACCGGTCTCCCTTGCGTTGGCCTGAATGGAACCGTGGTTTCCCTGCCGCATTGCGAACAGGTGGTCATGGTTTCCGATTTGGCGAACCCCCCAGAGGATGATGAGCCGTGACGCTTGGTCTTGCAATTCTTACAGCGCTTGGGCTCGTTCTTGAAGTTCTTGTCGTGGAAGAAGTGTTGTTCTCCCGCTGTGAATACAAAATCCGCTGCGCAATCGACGCACTTGAGGACGCGATCCTGAAACTCCGCCATGTTGTTGTTCCCCGTGTCAACTTGAACTGCTGAATGAGGCGGCGGAACCCCCGTATCCCGCCGCCCATTCTTATTCGACTTCCCGGCGTGACTTCTTCCGGTTTCGCTTGCGGGCTAGCGCTTGCTTAGCCCGTAGCTTCTCGCCTGGTTTCAGGTAGAAGGAATGGCGCTTCACTTCCTTAATAATGTCCTCTTGCTGGACTTTTCTCTTGAACCGGCGCAGGGCGTTTTCTAACGTCTCGCCCTCTTGAAGCTTTACTTCTGCCAAACGAAATACACCTCCAAACCGAACCTTGATTTCCGTGCGTGCTTTTGGAATTACCCGACGACCAACCAACCTGTAGGCGAGCCCCCGAAAAATTCTGCGCGGCGCACAGAAGGTACTGATATCATAGGTTGTTGACAGAGAATGTCAAGACCCAATTTTCAAACGCGCCTGTAATATTTCCAAGCAACAGATCCAAGTCGCTATTTTTCAGGGAGTTACGCTGAAAATGGAGAATCTACTCGCGATCTTGCTGGCAGGCGGAGCCGGGGAGCGGCTGCATCCACTCACTAAGGATACCGCCAAACCGGCCGTTCCCTTTGGCGGCGCTTATCGAATCATCGACTTCACTCTGTCCAATTGTATCAATTCCGACGTCCGCCGGATCTTAATTCTCACCCAGTACAAGGCGCTCGATCTGATCCGGCACATCCGCGATGGCTGGAACATCCTTTCGGCCGAGCTCGGGGAATACATTGAAGTGCTGCCCCCGATGAAGCGCGTCCACGAGGACTGGTATCAGGGAACCGCCGATGCGGTTTTTCAGAATTTCCAGAGCATCGAAGCGGAAGCCCCGGAGCGGACCCTGATTTTGAGCGGCGACCACATCTATAAAATGAATTATTGGGAGATGGTGGACTGGCACCGGCGGCATGGCGCGGAGATCACTATTGCGACGATTCAAATCCGTCCGGAAGAGGCGAGCCGTTTCGGCGTAGTGGAGATCGAAAAGGATTATCGCATCGTGGGTTTCGAGGAGAAGCCGCAGCATGGGCATCCCAAGCCCTCGCGATTCGATCCTGCGATGGTGAGCGCCTCCATGGGCATTTACATCTTCAATACGGACGTGCTGCTGCGGGCGCTGCACGAAGATGCGCAGGATTCCGATTCGAGCCACGATTTCGGCAAGGATCTGCTGCCCGGTTATTTGCGCAAGGCGCGCGTGGTGGCCTACGATTTCCACGACATCAACGCGTCGCAGGTGCGTTACTGGCGCGATGTGGGAACGCTGGACGCCTACTACGAAGCCAATATGGATCTGGTGGCGGTGGCGCCGGAGTTCAATCTCTACGATCAGCGTTGGCCCATCCGCACCAGGGCGACGCAGCAGCCGCCGGCCAAGTTCGTGTTCGGCGAGGAGGGGCGGCGCATCGGCATCGCAGTGGATTCAATTGTGAGCTCGGGCTGCATCGTCTCGGGCGGCCGCGTGATGCACAGCGTGCTCTCGCCGGGCGTGCGGGTCAACAGTTTTTGCGAAGTGGAGTATTCGATTCTGATGCCCAATGTGAAGATTGGGCGGAACTCGCGGTTGCGGCGCACCATCGTGAACACGGGCGTGACCGTGCCCGATTCAACGGTGGCCGGATTCGACGCGGATGCGGATAGAAGCAACGGTTATACCGTCACTGAGGGCGGAATTACAGTAGTGGGATAACGGAGAAAAAACACTTGACGAACATAGTAAGCGTGATTGCAAGAGAGATTCTCGATTCGCGCGGGAATCCAACAGTGGAAGCTGAGGTATTTCTGGCGGACGGCAGCATGGGGCGCGCGGCGGTCCCTTCGGGCGCGTCCACCGGCGAGCATGAAGCGGTGGAGCTGCGCGACGGAGACAAGTCGCGCTATATGGGCAAGGGAACGCTGAAAGCGGTGGGACACGTCAACGGCGAGATTGCCAAGGCGCTGCACGGAAAGGACGCATCGCACCAGGCCGATATCGACCGGACGATGATTGCGCTCGATGGCACGGCCAACAAAGGCCGCTTGGGCGCCAACGCGATTCTGGCGGTGTCCATGGCGGCGGCGCGCGCTGCCGCCGCGGCGCAGCGGACTACTCTCTATCGCTATTTGGGCGGCGTCAGCGCGACCATTCTACCGGTGCCGATGATGAATATCATCAACGGCGGCGCGCACTCGGACAATTCCGTGGACGTGCAGGAGTTCATGATCGCGCCGTTCGGCGCCACGAAATTCTCGGAAGCGCTGCGCATGGGCGTCGAAGTATTCCACACGCTGAAGAAGGTGCTCTCGAAGAAGGGTTACTCCACCTCGGTGGGCGATGAAGGCGGCTTCGCGCCTATGCTGAAATCGAACGAGGAAGCTCTGGAATCGGTGCTGGAGGCGATTTCGCAGGCGGGTTACAAGGCAGGCGAGCAGATCGGAATTTGTATCGATCCGGCGGCGAGCGAGTTCTACGTGAAAGACGGCCAGGATGGCAAGTACGTTTTCAAGAAATCGGATAAGAGCGAGCGTACCTCCGAGCAGATGGTGGAGTTCTGGGCCAACTGGGTGCGGCAATACCCGGCCATTATTTCGGTTGAAGATGGCATGGCGGAAGACGATTGGGCGGGCTGGAAGATGCTGACCGATGCCCTGGGCGATAAAGTGCAGATTGTGGGCGACGACATATTCGTGACCAACGTCGTGCGGCTGAAGCGAGGCATCGACGAAGGCATCGCCAATTCGATCCTGGTCAAGGTGAACCAGATCGGAACGCTGACGGAGACGCTGGAAACCATGCAGATGGCCGCGGCGGCGGGCTATACGGCAGTGATTTCGCACCGCTCGGGCGAGACGGAAGATCCGTTCATCGCGGACCTGGCGGTGGCTACGGGCGCCGGGCAGATTAAGACGGGCTCGGCGAGCCGCACCGACCGCATCGCGAAATACAACCAGCTGCTACGGATTGAAGAGCGGCTGGGCGCCTCGGCGCAATTCCTGGGAAGGAAGGCGTTCCGGCAATGAAGAAACTGGTGCTGGTGCGCCACGGCGAAAGCGAGTGGAACAAGGAGAACCGCTTCACCGGCTGGACGGACGTGGAGCTGTCAGACAAAGGCTGCGCGGAAGCCGCGGAGGCGGGCGCGGTGCTACGCGATGGCGGGTACACGTTCGACGTGGCGTACACTTCGGTGTTGAAGCGCGCCATCCACACGCTTTGGAGCGTGCTGGACGAGATGGATCTGGCGTGGATTCCGGTGCATCGCTCCTGGCGGTTGAACGAACGGCATTACGGCGCGCTGCAGGGGTTGAATAAGGCCGAGACCGCGGCGAAGTTCGGCGAAGCGCAAGTGAAGATCTGGCGGCGGAGTTACGATATCCGTCCGCCGGAGCTGACGCCGGACGACGAGCGGTTCCCAGGCCGGGACCGCCGCTACGCAGCTCTGACCAAGGACGAGCTGCCGCTGACGGAGTGCTTGAAGGACACCGTAGCGCGTTTCCTGCCGCTGTGGCACGAGACCATCGCGCCGGCCATCCAGCGCGGCGAGCGGGTATTGATTGCGGCGCACGGGAATAGCTTGCGGGCGCTGGTGAAGTATCTCGACAATGTGCCGGAAGACGAGATAGTCGAGTTGAATATTCCGACTGGCATGCCGTTGGCCTATGAGCTGGATGACGACTTGAAGCCGCTGAACCGGTATTATCTGGGCGATCCGGAGAAGGTCAAGGCGGCTATGGAGGCGGTGGCGGCGCAGGGGAAGAAGAAGTAGGGCGCTCGCGTCAGGAGCGGTCATCTTCGACGATGGCCCCGATGGCGCGAGGGGAGCCCACTTACCGGGGCCGCTTGAAATATCCGTCCGAAGCTGAACAATGGGACGGTTACTCAATCGTTCAAGCCGACTTCAAGTAAAAGCCGGGAGGGGCCAGGAAGGATGGCCAATGCACGGGCGATTGGCAGGAGCCTGCGGCGGTTACTCAACGCGGATTATAGCCCGGTGGATGACACGCGCGCCGTGTCAACCGGCCGTCAAAGCGCGCCTTGCTATCGACGTCCGCTCAACACCCGGCCAGCAGGCCCGCGAAGCCGCTTGCGCCAAAGCCACGCATGGGAAGTGCAACCGCGCCACCTGGCAGGTCCTGGAGCACCAACAATATCGATTGGATGGGCCACTCTGGAGCACGACGCCCTCGTTTCCGCCGCTTGCTCTTCGTCGTCAGCGGCGACGTGAAAAGCCCGCGCTCTCTTTGCGTCACTTTGGAACACAACGTAGACACTCCGGCGCCAATTTTGCATACACTACCGTGGCATTTTCTTGCCGTCTCCGTTACAGCTCACTGATTCTAAAGGGTATCTATTTTGGCTAGACAATTGCTATTAAGCGGACGTGACTAAGATTTCACAGGCCCTTGGAGAGACGGTTGATCCTCGGTACGATTCTCCTACCAACCAGTCACCTCGCATAAGACTCTTCTAGCTTTCCCCTAACCCCTTCACAACCGTCTCTCTTCAGGGCCTGTGGCAAAACCGCAGGCCCCGCTGCATCTCCGCTCCCGTTCGATTAGCGCGTTCGATTACCATGGTTGCATGGCTAAAGGTATGTTTGAGGTGGGGTGCCCGTGCTGCCAGGCTACTCTCACCGTGGATCCCGAAACGCGCGCGGTGATTGCACACACCGTCCCGGAGCGGCCGCGTCCCATCGAAGACCTCGCCGCTGAAGTCGCCAAGTTGAAAGGCGAAGGCGCACGGCGCGACGAAGTATTCCGCAAGAACTTCGAAGCCGAAAAATCGCACGGCAAGGTGCTCGAGAAGAAGTTCGACGAGCTGTTCAAGCGCGTCAAAGAGAATCCCGACGATACGCCGCTCATACGCGATATCGATTTGGGCTGAGCTAATAGGATCGGCGGGTTTGAGCTACGGCTGTGGCTCAACGCGCGTTCCCACGATTGGGAAGGCTGCTCGCAGAGTTGCGTGCGCCTCGCGGGCGAAGGCCTTGCAGGACGCCATTCACCTGCCCCAAGGATGCAAACTGACCCAGGTAGCGCGCCGCGGGCGGCAGGCTCACTTTCCTGGCGGAATCGAAATCGCGATGCGTGAAGAGATCCGACGCCGCCACAACTGCGGCGCCCATGGGCCGATATTCGTAGGAACCCTGCGCCCATGCCACGTCGCGGTCGAGCCAAAGGTAGAACCCCATGGCGCTATTTTACGACAGGGCTTTTTACAACAGAGCTTTTTACAACAGAGCTTTTTACGACAGAGCTTTTTACGACAGAGCTTTTACGACAGGACAGTTTAGGATAACTCCGTGACCTGGCCCACGGCCTCCAGAAGCTCGTGTGCATGGAACGGCTTCTGCAGCACCCGCAATTTGCTGAAGCGGGCGGCCAATTCCCAATCGGGAAATGTGGCCAGGTACAATATGGGCACGGGATGTTCCAGGCGCTCGAAGACGTCGGGTTTATTGGTGATCAAGAGCTTAACGCTGCCGGGACCTTCGGCCGCGAGCTTGAGCGCATCCTGCGCATCCGATTCCATCACCTCGTGGCCGCAGCGTCCCAAAACGCTGCGTACAAAACGGCGGATGAACGGATCTTCAACGATTACAATTACGCCCGTGCTGGAGAGCGGAGGCATCTGAAATGAACATGCGGAACCCAATGCATTTTCAGTGTGCTACGCCGTACGCCGCGACACAATCCCCCCAAATGGGAGAGTAGCGGGCATGAAATGAGGGGGTCATGGCCAAAAGGAGCTACTCACTCAGCCCGGCGCCAGCGGCGAAAGTATCTACCGCAACTGCGACACTTGAAGCGCTGAATAGAAAAGCTTCCCAGGACCACATCCAGCAGGTTCTTAGTAAGCGAGATGCGCACGTTCTGCCAGCCGCAACTCGGGCACCGCGGCATCGGACGCGCCGCTGGCTCGACAGCTTCCGGATCGACTGGCATCTCTAGGTGACTCCCTGAATTTCACCTGCCGCACGCAGTCTCCTTTCCAAGCCTGGGCGCCACGCCAGCAGATCGCACCACTGCCCAAATACAAGCCGCGCAACTTCGTTCAATCGCATTCGGTTATACTGCGGATCGGGTGGCGCGCTCAATTCGCGCATATCCCCGCAATTCTCATCCTGCACACACCAGTCTACAATCATTTGAGGCGTCACTTCCAAATGAAATTGTAGTCCGTAAAGCGCGCGCCCATATCGAAATGCTTGCCGCTCAGTCCGGTCCGACCGCGCCAGCAGCTCCGCGCCGGCCGGCAAATCGAATGTGTCGCTGTGCCAGTGAAACACCGTCTCCGACTCTCGCAGCCCGGACAACACCGGATCGCTCGCGGCGCCCGCGGCGAGATGGATGTCGAACCAGCCGATCTCCCGTTCCGCATTGCGGTAGACCCGCGCGCCCAATGTTCGGGCTAGCAACTGCGCTCCCAAACACACGCCCAGCACAGGCGTGCCCAGCGTTACGGCGCGATCGATCACGGCCATTTCCGTTTGCAGATAGGGCAGCGGATCGTTCGCCGACATCGGGCCGCCAAGCAAGATCAGGCCGGCGTAGCGGCTTGTGTCGGGCAATGCCGCGCCGGCCTGATACAAGTCGGCGTAGTCGAACGCGATGGCGCGCGATTCCAGCGCCGGCTCGATCATCCCCAAGGTTTCAAATGGAACGTGACGGAAGGCCAGAACGCGCACGCGGGCTAATTCTCGGCCACTTGAAAATGGCTTAATCCTTCGGCGTATTTCGTCAGGCCGCGGAACAGCGCCTCAGCCAGCTTCTGCCTGTAATCGGGTTTGATGAGCAGCATTTCCTCACGGGGATTGCTGAGGAACCCGATCTCCACCAGCACCGACGGCATGTTGGCGCCAATCAGCACGACGAACGGCGCCTTTCTGACGCCGCGATTCTTCTCGGCGGTAAACGTCTTCGACGAAAACGCGAATAACGCAGTTTGGATGCGGCTGGCGAAATCGCGCGACTCTTCGGCTTTATCGTGCGCCGAGATGCGCTCGATGATGTCGCGCAATTCGAAAACCGACTTCTGCGCGCTGGCGTTTTCGCGCGAGGCCACGTCTATCGCGTCCTTCGAATCCGTGAAATTCAGGTAGTATGTCTCGACGCCGGTGACGCGCGGCGTAGGCGAAGAGTTGGCGTGGATGGAGAGGAACAGGTCGGCTTTCTTATCGTTGGCCAGTGCGGTGCGGCCTTCGAGCGGAACGAAGGTATCGTCCGACCGGGTGTAGATCACCTCGGCGCCCATGCGGTCTTCGATCAACTTGCCCAGCCGCATGGCCACATCGAGCACCAGGTCTTTTTCGAGCAGGCCCTTGGGCCCTTGCGTGCCTTCGTCATGGCCGCCGTGGCCGGGGTCGATCACCACGCGCTGCAGTTTCAACCCCAGCGCGCGCACAAGCGAGGTTCCGCCCGCGGAGGTGCGGCGCGCAGGCTTGGCGACCTCGACCGGCGGCGCCGCGTCGGGCTTCACTGCGTCCGCTTTCACCAGACCGGATTTGGCCGGCACGGTCCCGGCGGTCTCAATCGGGGCAGCTTGCGGAAGGGGCGCGGCTGGCAGCACGGCGGGCTTGACCAGCCTGGCGGTCTCAATCGGCGGAGCCTGCGTAGGGGTTGCGGCTGGCACGAGGGCGGGCTTGACCGACCCCGGCGCGGGCGTCGCGACGGAAGGCGGTACGCTAACAGGCGGCGTGGTCGAAACGGTCGCTGGCGCGCCGCCGCGCAACTCGATGATCAGGCGGTCGGGGCTGGAAAGCACCGAAGCGGCCGCCTCCACGCCCGCAGCCAGATCGAGCACCACCCGCGTTACTCCCGGGAGCGTTTCGGCGACGCGGATTCGCTTGACGAATGCGTCGCCCAGATCTTCGGCGTAGAGGCGCTTGTTATCGAAATTCGGGCGGGCGTTGACAATGTCGTAGTAGACGCGGTCGGGGTTTTGTAGCCGGTCGGTGCGGTATTGGAACTCGCCGGAAACTTCCACGGCGATGCGCGTTACGCCGCCTAGACTCCAGTGGCGCACCGCGGTGACGCTGTGCGGAACGGGCTTTCCCGTTTGCGCCGTCAACACCGAAACCCCAAACGCCAATGCTACAACCGGCCTCATAAAACTCTATCGGGTAACGTAACGCACCGCGCCGTCCGCGCCCACCAACTCTACAATGTGACGCGGCTCATCGGACGCGGTTTCTACCGTTTTCACCGCGGGCTTTGCCTGCACCGGCGGCTTTGAGCGATCCAGACGCTTCTGCACCTGCGCTACGTAATTCTGCGTTTCCGCGTAAGGCGGTACGCCGCCATACTTCGCTACCGCCTTTTCGCCGGCATTGTAAGCCGCCAGCGCGCGGGGATAATCGCCCTGGTAAAGATCGAGCAGATACTTCAGATACTTTGCCCCGCCCTGAATGTTTTCCACCGGATCGAACGAATCGAGCACGCCGAACCGCCGCGCAGTTTCGGGAATCAGTTGCATCAAGCCCTGCGCGCCCTTGGGCGACACGGCGCTGGGGTTGTAGTTGCTCTCCACTTGAATCACCGAATGCAGCAGCTCAGGCGGCAGCGATTGCTCGGCGGCGATCTGCCGTACGGCGGCATCCAGCGCCGGCGGCGCCGGCTGTCCAGCAACGGGTTGGGCGTTCGATACCACGCTTCTTACCAGCTTTCCCGTGCGCGCATCCACCCGCACCACAGTTTTGACGCGCAGGGCCTCGTCCGGCGGCGATCCCAAAAGGGCGGGAGCGGCGACCGTTACATAGCATACCAGATTAAAACAAAAACGCGTCAAAATGTTTGGCTCCTTTGAGTAGGACAGGCCTCCTGGCTTGCCTTGGCTGCACTGTACGGAACGACAGGCCAGGAGGCCTGTCCCACTCGGGACGCGGAAACCTCAATGTTATCATTTTGCTGTGGGTAGCGCGGGATACGTGCTGGCGGGTGGGCGCAGTTCCCGTATGGGACGCGACAAAGCCCTGCTGCCGTTTCGCGGCGGCGCGCTGGTCCAAGCGGTTGCCCGGGCGGTCCTCGAAGCCGCCGGCAGCGCCGCTCTGGTTGGCGACCCGGTCCGCTATGCCGGTCTTGGGTATCCCATAATTCCCGATCTCTATCCGGGCGAAGGTCCGCTGGGAGGCATTCTCACCGCGCTGCGGAACACCAGCGCCGATTGGAATCTCGTCACCGCCTGCGATATGCCGCAACTGGACCCGGAACTGCTGCGCGGATTGCTGAAAACCGCGGCGGAAGGGGGCGCGGATGCGCTGCTTCCAGTGGGTCCCGAAGGCCGCCCCGAACCGCTCTGTGCGCTCTATCACCGGCGCTGTCTCGAGCCCTTCGCAACGGCTTTCGACGCCGGAGTACGCAAAGTGACGGCGGCTCTCGAAACCGTCCGCACGGTGCGCCTGCCAATGGCCGAAGTGTCTCTTTTTCAAAACGTTAACACCCCTGAGGAATGGGCCAGTCATGCCGCAGGATGATCCTTATCCGCACTATATCGAATTCCGGCACGTGTATAAGACGTTCGACCGCCCCGTTTTGGTCGATTCCAACTTCAATGTAGATCCGGGCGAAACCGTGGCCATCATCGGCCGCAGCGGCGTCGGCAAGTCTGTCACGCTCGGCCACATTATGGGCTTCATCAAGCCCGATAGCGGCCAGATCATCGTGGCGCATGAGGACATCACCGGCATGACCGAGGATGAACTTCGCCGTATCCGGCGGAAAGTCACGATGGTGTTCCAGTCCGGCGCCTTGTTCGATTCTCTTACCGTGGCCGAAAACGTGCTGTTCTCTTTGGAACTCCGCGAAGATTATGACCGGCAGAATAAAGAGGACGTGGTGAACGGCTTGCTCGCATTGGTGGACATCTCCGAGGCGAAGAAGGCGTATCCCGCCGATCTTTCTACCGGATATAAGCGCGCGGTGGCTATCGCACGCGCGCTGGCCGCGCAGCCGCAGTGCATCCTCTACGACGAGCCGACTACCATGGTGGACCCCATCATGTCGAATCACCTGGGCGACCTGATGCTGCGGCTCAAGAAGCAACTCCGCCTCACGTCCGTGGTGGTGACGCACGATCTGGATTTGATGTACAAAGTGGCCGACCGCGTCGTCTTCCTCTCAGACGGAGGCGTCATCTACTTTGGGCCGGTGGCGGAATTGGAAAAATCGGAGCATCCGCTGATCCGTGAGTTCCTGGAGATGGATCGTGTGGTCAGGGTTTAGCGAAGACCACTCCCTGACGGTCGCGGCTCCGATCAGAGCCGCGCGCGTAAGCAAGCGGTTGCGCAGGCTTAGCGCTGCGCTGTTTTTAGCTCTCCCGCTGTTCGCGCAGACCTCGCTGGTGGACCAGGGCTTCGACCATTTCTACAACCTGGAATACCCGGAAGCTATCGCCGATTTCTCGAAGGCCATCGCGCAGAATTCCGGCGATCCCGAGATGCACAACCATCTGGCGCAGTGCCTGGTGTTCCAGGAAATGTTTCGCAACGGCGCGCTGGAAAGCGAAATGGTCAACGGCAACAATTCCTTTCTCCGCCGGCCGAAGATGAACCCTTCGCCCGAAACCGAAAAGCGCTTTCTGGACGAGATATCCAAGGCCCTCGCGCTGGCGCAGGCGCGTCTCGACAAAAATCCCAAAGATGCGGCCGCGCTTTATGCAATGGCTGTTTCCTACGGTCTGCGCTCCAACTTCTATTGGGTAGTCAAGAAGGCCTGGCACGATTCGCTGCGCGACGCCACCAGCGCGCGCCACGCGGCCAACCGAGTGGAGGAATTACAACCGAACAACGTCGATGCGCGTCTAGTAGAGGGTCTGGACGATTACATTGTGGGCAGCTTGCCTCTGCAGTTCCGTATGCTTGGCTTCCTGATCGGCATCCATGGCGATAAGGAGAAAGGCATCCGCCTGGTGAAAGATGTGGCCGAGCACGGCGAGACCGACCGCACCGACGCGCAGATCCTGTTAGGCGCGCTTTACCGCCGCGAGAACAAACCGCAGTTGGTAGTTCCGCTGGTGGTCGAGCTGATTCGCCGTTACCCGCGCAATTTTATCCTGCGCCTCGAGCTTTCGCAGATGTATAGCATGTCCGGCGATAAGGCTCACTCGATAGAAGCCGTCGAAGAGGTGGCGCGCCTGAAGCGGACCCACGCGCCGGGGTACGACCGGGTTCCCTGGGAGAAGATTTACTTTCAGGAAGGCATCATCGAGTTTTGGTATCGCGATCTGGACCAGGCGCTGGATAACCTGACGAAGGTGGCGGCTGCGTCCGACGAAGTGGACCTGAACACGGGCGTCTCCGCCTATCTGCGCATCGGGCAAATTTACGATATGAAGGGCCAGCGCGCGCAGGCGCTGACGTATTACAAGAAGGCCATCGCGTACGCGCCGCAATCGGATGCGGCGCAGGAATCGAAGAGGTATCTTTCCGCGCCGTATCACCGAGGTTAGTGGATGCTCCCCTTGTCAATGCCACATGCCAACCGAACGGTGTTCAACAGCTTGCTGGTGGGACAGACGATCGGGTTGTGTCGTCTGTCTCTTGCGAGGCATCACAGACCACGAGAGGTAGCCAATGAACGATCTCCAATTCGCCGTCCGCACCTTGCGCAAGTCGCCGGGCTTCACGGTGACGGCCGTGCTTACGCTAGCGCTGGGCATCGGCGCCAATACCGCCATATTCAGCCTGGTTCACGCGGTGATTCTGAAGCCGCTGCCGTTTCGCGAACCGGCGCGGTTGATCGTAATTTGGGATTCGTACCGCCCGCAGTTCGAAAAGATCGGCATCTCTCCGGCGGAGCTGAACATCTGGCAGCAGCAGAGCGATCTGTTTAGCGAGAGTGCCTGGTACCGCTCCGTGCCGCAGAACCTGCCGCTTACCGGCGCGGGTGGCGAAGCAGTGGAGGTGCATGCCGACCTGGTTTCCGCCAGACTGTTTCCTCTGCTTGGCGCCGCGCCCGCCCTGGGCCGCGCATTCACGGAATCCGACGCGCCCAACACCGTGGTGCTCAGCGAACATCTGTGGCGGACGCGCTTCGCAGGCGATCCGGAGATTGCCGGGAAATCGATTCGCATGAACGGGGAGGCGTTCGCCGTTACGGGGGTGATGCCGCACGATTTCGCGTTTCCGGATTGGGCCGACCTGTGGATTCCCAAAGGTCCGTTGATGGGGGATGAGCTCAGCAACTCCGTGCGCCATGCGTTGGGATTCGTGGGGCGGCTGCGCGACGGCGTCGCGCTCAACGGCGTCACGCAGCGCATCGGCGGCCTTTCGCGCCGGCTCGCAGCCGAGAATCCGAAGACCAGCCATGGCTGGGGAATGAACGCATACGGACTGCAGGAAGATCTTACGGCCAAGCTGCGGCCGGCGCTGCTGATGCTGCTGGGCGCGGTCACGCTGGTGCTGTTGATCGCGTGTACCAATGTGGCCAACCTGCTGCTCTCACGCGCCGCGTCGCGCACTAAAGAGATGGCGCTGCGAACCGCGCTGGGCGCTGGCGCGGGGCGGCTCATCCGGCAATTACTGGCGGAGAGCCTGCTGCTTTCGGCGATGGGCGGTGGCCTGGGGCTGCTGATCGCGAAGCTCAGCGTGGCGCGGTTTTCGCCCGTGCCGGCGCCGCTCGATTCGGCCGTGCTGTGGTTCCTGCTGGCGATTTCGCTGGCAACGGCGGCGCTATTCGGATTGATTCCGGCCATGCAGGCCTTCGCTGCCGACCCGGTCACCGCGATCAAATCGGCGTCGGTCTCGAGCGGCGGGTCCAGGCGCATACGCGGCGCGCTGGTGGTGGCCGAATTCGCGTTCGCGCTCATCCTCGCGGCGGGGGCGGGAACACTGGTGCAGAGCTTCGTGCGCCTGATGCATGTGGACCCGGGCTTCGACCCGCACGGCGTACTCTCGCTGCGGCTTTCCATTCCGCCCTCGCGCGACGCCGCCGCGCTGTTCCGGCGCATTGACGAGCGGCTGCGGACTTTGCCGGGCGTCGAAAGCGTGGCGGCGTCAAACATGCTGCCACTGGCTGCCGACCGAGCCTACACTTCGCGATTCAACGTGCCCGGCAGTCCGCTGATCGATCCCAACGCGCTGCCCGCCGCGCAGTTGCGTTCCGTGACGCCGGATTATTTCCGCGCTATGCGGATTCCACTGCGCTCCGGCCGCGTGTTCACGCCGAAGGATTACAATGCGCCGGTGGTGATAGTCAACGAAACCATGGCGCGCCGCTTCTGGCCGGGCCGCGACCCGGTGGGCATCCAGTTTGTTACGGGCCCTTGGGGGCCGAATCCGCAGTGGTCCACCATCGTCGGCGTCGCAGGCGACGTGAAGCAATTCGGGCTCGACTCCGAGCCGACTCTCGACATGTATTTTGCGTCGCCGGCCGCCAGTTACGTAGTGGTTCGCGCGGCGGGGAATCTGACCGCGCTGGCGTTGGTCGCCCGCCGCGAAATCCGCGGCATCGATGGCGAGGTTCCGGTGTCGGATGTGAGCACGATGGACGAAGTGCTGGACGAATCGGCGCGTTCGCGCAGATGGACCATGGCTCTGCTGGCGGCGTTTGCGGGCTTGGCGCTGGCGCTGGCGGCGGTGGGAATTTACGGCGTGATGGCGTGGATGGTGGGCCAGCGCACACGCGAGATCGGCATCCGCATGGCGCTGGGCGCAAACGCGCGCGAGGTCCGCGGGATGGTGGTGGGCTACGCGTTGAAGTTGAGCTCGATGGGAATGGCGGTGGGTATCGCGGGCGCATTCGCGCTGCGGCGGGTGATGGCAAGCTTGGTATTCGAAGCCGGATCGTCCGGCCCGGCGACTATCGCAGCGGTGGCGGCGCTGATGCTGGCGGTAGCCGCGGTGGCGTCGTACGTTCCGGCGCGGCGGGCCAGCCGCGTGGATCCGTCGATTGCGTTACGGTGGGAGTAGGGCGGACCCCCGGTCCGCGGCCGGTCCCCTGACCGGCCTTTTCGGTGTTTGCGTGCGGGCCGACGAGGGCGTCGGCCGCGGACCAGGGGGGTCCGCCCTACAGATGCGTCTCTATCTTATATTTTTGCCGTTACTTCTGGCTTTGCATGCCGGCGCGGATGTGCAATTCCATGCGAAGCCGATGACCAATGCCAAGATTCCGCGCGGCCAGGCGCTGTGCGAGATTCGGCTCATGGTGGATCAGCAGGTGGAAGTCTCGCTACGCGGCGACCTGATCGGCATACACACGCTCACCGGCGCGGATGCGCGCGACAACGGTTCGGAATGCAGTGCGCCGCTTCCGGGCCGCGTGGTGGACGGGTTCACCATGGCAGTGAAGAAGAAGCACGGGGAGGTGAGACTGGTCGCCGAGCCTTCCGCACACAACGACTTCACGGCGACGATCTTCATCCACGACAATGCCGCGGGCGAGGGGCTCTACGATCTGCGCATTTCGTGGAGCACTCTTTCGACGACGCCGCCCGGCATAAACTCGAACAATGCGATAGAGTCTACCGCGCGCGGAGCGGGCAAAGCGGCGTTGAACGAAGCGGCGCCGGTTGCGTTGGGCGCAGTGACGGTGAATATCGACCGCGGCAGCAACATGGTGGTGACATTTCAGATGGGGCGCTCGGGTTCGGCTATATTCACCGGAACCGTGATGAGCTGGGAAGGCGGCGTGTTGAAGATGGATGGCAGGTCCGACGAGCGGTTTCTCCACTTACCGGGACCTATGTACATATACTTCGACGCCAGTAAGCAGGTTTATAAGATTGCCATGGATGCTACTAACGGACAGGACCAGTTACGAGTGAGTTGGGAACGGAAATAGTTTGCCGATGCTCCTGACCGGCCAGGGAAGCAAAAGGTCCGGTGTGAGCATAGCGGCTGATCTGACCGTGCCGGTTTTCCACCAGACAAAGCCGACCTCGCCACTCACCGCCATAAACCAGTAGGCGGAACCCTCGGGCGCGTGGATTGATGACTCTTTGGCGGGCGTCGGTGGCGCCGCGTTCGTAGAGGGTGAGGCGCAGAAAGTTAGAGTGGAATTGGGACAACCTTTTCTAATTATTGCGTGAATGCTGTGGCAGGCGCCGATGCCGAGGGCCAGCGGCTGCAGAGCAGCCCGTTCCCAGTTGTGATACGGTATCTAATTGACTCACTGGAGGACGCATGGAGGCCCTTGGCCTGATCGAAACGAAGGGTTTGGTGGGCGCGATCGAAGCCGCGGACGCCATGTGCAAGACCGCTAACGTGGTGCTGACCGGCAAGGAATACGTGGGCGCCGGTCTGGTCTGCGTCACCGTGCGCGGCGACGTGGGCGCGGTCAAAGCCGCCACCGACGCCGGAGCCGCCGCTGCCCGCCGCGTGGGCGAGCTGGTGAGCGTGCACGTGATTCCCCGGCCGCACGACGAAGTGGAGAAGGCGCTCCCCACCGGCGGCCTGAAGAAGTAAAGAGGGCCGATGCTGCAGGACAAGGACCTGGTCTCCATACAGGAGGCCCGCAGCAAGGTCGAGAAAGCCCACGCGGCCTGGCTGAAATACCGCGCGTTTTCCCAGGAGCGCGTCGATGCCGTGGTGGAAGGCATGGCGGCCGCGGCGCGAGCCAACGCCCGGCATCTGGCCGAGATGGCCGTCGAAGAGACAGGCTACGGCAACGCCAAAGACAAGTACATCAAGAACCTGCTTGCCTGCGATTGGCTCCCGCGCAAGATGCGGGGCATGAAAACCGTCGGCATCGTCAATGAGCGCGCCGCCGAAAAAGTGGTCGAGATCGCCGTGCCCGTCGGCGTGGTCGCGGCCATTCTTCCCACCACCAATCCCACGTCCACCGCCATCTACAAGACGCTGATCTCCCTCAAGGCCGGCAACGCCATCGTCATCAGCCCGCATCCCCGCGCGCATAGCTGCACCTGTTCCACTGCGGCCGTTCTATACGAAGCCGCGATGGAAGCGGGCGCGCCCGAAGACATCGTGCAGTGCATTGAGAACGCCACCATAGAGGCCACCAGCGCGCTGATGAAGCACCCGCGCACCGCCGTGATTCTCTCCACCGGCGGCGCGGGCATGGTGAAGGCCGCGTATTCGAGCGGCAAGCCCGCTTACGGCGTGGGCCCCGGCAACGTACCCGCGCTGGTGGATACCTCGGCCGACTTGGAAGAATCCGTCGCCAAGGTGGTCGCCGGCAAATCGTTCGATTATGGCACGGTGTGCTCCAGCGAACAGGCCATCGTCGCCGAAAGCAGCCTGCGCGACCGCATCCTCGCTCTGCTGAAAACCAACCGCGCCTTCATCGCCAATGAATCGCAAAAAGAAGCTCTGGGCAAGCTGCTCATCACGCCGAATTTCACCGTGAACCCGCAATGCGTCGGCCAGGCGCCCACTAAGATCGCGCGCATGGCGGGCTTCGAAGTGCCCCCCGATACCACTATCATTTGCGCGGAAGTGAGCGGCGTGGGCAAAGACCATCCGCTCTCCGCCGAAAAGCTCTCGCCGGTGCTTTCGCTCTATTTCGTGGCCGATTTTCATGCCGCACTCGAAACCTGCCACGCGCTGTTGAAATTCGGCGGATCGGGCCACACCGCCGTTATCCACGCCACTAACGACGCGCGCATTCGCGAATACGGCCTGCGCATGCCGGCCATGCGGGTGCTGGTGAACACGCCGGCGCCGCAAGGCTCCACCGGCATCACTACTAACGTATTCCCCGCCATGACGCTCGGCTGCGGCGCAGCGGCCGGCAACTCCACGTCGGACAACATCGGCCCGCAGCATCTCTTCAATATCAAGCGTCTCGCGTACGCCGTGCGCAAGCCCGAAGAGACCTTCGAGATGCCGCTCGATATCAACGCCGCGCCCGCCTCAGCCGCAGCCTCCGCCCCGGCCGGACGCGCCGCGGTGGCTGCCGCCGTGGAACGTTATCTCGCCGCACGCGGATTCGCCCCGGCGCCAGCACAGGCAGACCCCGCCGCCAACGTTGCTGCCGAAGTGGTGGACCGTTTCCTGGCGAAGAAAGAGAACTCAAGGGGCGCCGCCGAATCCGCCGGCGGCTACGGTTGACTGACCAAGCCTCCGCCGCCAACCCCGGCTCCATCTCCCCCACCCCCGCCGCCGCCCACGCCGGTGGACTTCGTCTGCGAGGCGGATGTGCGCGCCGCCATCGCCGATAAGCGCAAAATATTCATCGGCCCCTCGACCATCGTCACCCCGTCCGCCCGCGATCTTGGCGCGCCCTCTGATATTCTGGTGTTGGTTCAGGGCTAAGGCGCTATTAACGTGGATCTCAATCTCGATACGCTCAAGCGGGAAATTCTGGAATACCTCGAAGGCTCCGGCTTCACGATATTTCACAGCAGTCCGGGCGGGCTGGACGCGCAGCCGATGGTGCTCTGGGATTCGGAGCGCTACCCCGATTACCGCATGTTTCTCGACGTAGCGCGCCAGGTGGGCTGTAAGATGGTGTGCTTCGCCACGCGCGAACTGCAGCCCGAGGAGATCGACGACCTGCTGCTGCAGCTCGACGAATGCACTCTCGACCGCGACGAAGCCCGCGACTATCAATCGCGCCTGCGCCAGCTGCGCTCCTACGAGGGCGTAACCTGCACGCTCGAGCTGGCGTTCGACTACGCCTCGCGCCTCTATGTCTACGATGTGGCGCCCGACTGGTACGAGGAATTCCTCAACATCGAGGACGAGATCACGGCGCAATCCGAGTCAGGCGGCGAAGTTGACGACAGCGACACGCTCGGCGGCTACTACAACAAAAACTAAAAGCCCTTGGCTTTGGTTTCACACAGGCACGTGGCGTACGCACTCCTGCGTGCAGCGTTCACACTCGTGTGAACGCCGTTTTGGCAACGGTAGAAAACGTGTCCCCATGAGTTGTGACACTGCACGCATGGGCCCGAAGAGCGCCCCGTGGGCCTCGGATCCTGGAAATGAAAACTAAACGCCGCTGGCTTTTGCCCGCGCACAATCCGCGCCTGGCGGAATCGCTCTCGGCCGCCTTGCGCATCGGCCCGCTCGCCGCGAAGACGCTGGTCAATCGCGGCTTGGCCGATCCCGATGCCGCGCGCCGCTTTCTGGCCCCATCGCTCGAAGACCTCCACGATCCCCTTACCATGCGCGACATGCCGCAAGCCGTCGAACGCTTGCTGCGCGCCATCCGCTCGCGCGAAAAAATCCTGATCTACGGCGATTACGACGTCGATGGTACAAGCTCCGTCGTCCTGCTCACTAAAGCCATCGAGCTCGCCGGCGGCGGCGCCGATTACCACGTGCCCCACCGGCTCAAGGATGGCTACGGCATGCGCGCCGAAGTGGTGGAAGCCGCCGCGGAACAGGGCGTGAAGCTGATCGTGAGCGTCGATACCGGAATCCGCGCCGCCGAAGTGGTGCGCCGCGCCAACCAGCTCGGCATTGACGTAATCGTTACCGATCATCATCTCCCCGAAACCGAATTGCCGCCCGCCGTGGCCGTGCTGAATCCCAATCGCCCGGATTGCGCGTATCCGGAGAAAAACCTGTGCGGCGCCGGCGTAGCGTTCAAGCTGGCGCAGGCCCTGGTAGGGGCCCAGGGATGGCCCGCCACAAAGGTACGCCGTATCTGCGAATCGCTGCTGAAACTCGCCGCCATCGCCACCGTTGCCGACGTGGTTCCGCTCACCGGCGAGAATCGCATCATCGTCAAGCACGGCCTCGACGGTTTGCGTTCGGTACGCAATCCAGGCCTGCGCGCGCTTCTCGACGTTGCCGGCTTCGCGCACGGCACAGCTCCATCGTCGCGCCAGGTGGGGTTTCAGATCGCTCCGCGCATCAACGCCGCCGGCCGCATGGATACCGCGCAGTCGGTGATCGAGATGTTCCTCACCAGCGACCCCGCGCGCGCCCGCGAGCTCGCCCAGCAGCTTCACGATCAGAACGCGGACCGCCAGCAGGTGGAAGCGGAAACTCGCGAAATCTGCGAGAGCATGGAGGTGGACGCCTCCGCCGCCGCGCTGGTATATTACGCCGAAGACTGGCACCGCGGCGTGCTCGGCATCGTCGCCAGCCGTCTGGTGGAGCGGCTCAATCGTCCCGTATTCGTGCTCAGCCGCAATCATGAGGATGGCATGGCGCAAGGATCGGGCCGCAGCATTCCCGCGTTCCATCTGCTCGAAGCGTTGGAATCGATGGCCGATCTCTTCGTCAAATTCGGCGGCCACAAGCACGCCGCTGGAGTGACTCTCGATCCGGCGAACGTCGATCGATTCCGCGAGCGCTTCAACGCCTTTGGCCTGGCGCATTTGAAGCCCGAAGACTTTCAACCGCGGCTGGACGTTGATGGCGTGCTTGAGTTAAAGGAAATCGACGAGGCCTCTGTCAACGAGCTATTCACGCTCGCGCCCTTCGGCCACGGCCATCCACCCCCGCTCTTCGCCGCGCTCAATGTGGAGATCGCCACGGCGCCCGTGGTAATGAAGGAGAAACATCTGCGAGTTACGGCCCGGCAGACCGGCCGCTTGCTAACGCTAAAAGCGTGGAACTTCGCAGACCGCGCAGTGGAGTTAGCGACAGGCGCGCGCGTCGACATCGTGTTCGCGCTGGAAGAGGACGCATACTCGGCCGCGCGCGGTTATCCCGGCTGGTGCGCGATTCTGCGGGATGTGCGCGGCGCCAGCGGCGAAAATCGGTAGACGTCAATAAATGCCCGCCGCCGTCAACCATCGATACCGGCTGAGAGACACCGGCTGGCCAGCAAGAGCTATCTCATTCCGCCCAGCCTCTGTGGTGAACTAAAGTCAGCATGACTTTCCGCCGCCGCTCCACCAAGATTGTAGCCACCCTCGGCCCAGTGAGCGATTCGCACGAGGCCGTGAGCCTGTTGCTCCAGGCAGGCGTCGATGTCTTCCGTCTCAATGCCTCGCATGGCACAAGCGAAGAGCGCAGCGCCCTGATCTCCGTCATTCGCAGCACAGCCGCCGAATTGGACATGCGGCCAGGCATTCTGCTCGATCTGCAAGGTCCCAAAATCCGACTCGGAAAGTTCGCCGGAGGCCAGGCATTCCTGAAAGAAGGATCCCGTTTTTCCATCACCATCCACACGGTGACGGGCACGGCCGACCTGGCCTCCACAACCTACCAGCATCTGGCGCGGGACGTCCACCCCGGCGACCGGATTCTGTTAGCCGATGGCAGTCTGGAGCTGCGCGTCATCGAGACCGACGGCGTTTGCGTGGTCTCCGAGGTGGTTTGCGGAGGCCTCATCGGCGATCGCAAGGGAATCAATCTGCCCGGCGTAAGACTCAGCACGCCCTCCCTGACCGAAAAAGATATCGCCGATATGGAATTCGGACTGGCGCATGGGGTCGATTTCCTGGCCTTCTCTTTCGTCCGGACCGGCGAGGACGTCCAGCAGCTGCGCGATCTGCTCAAGTCGCGCGGCGCCAGGATTCCAATTATCGCGAAAATCGAGAAGCCCGAAGCCATGGATAACCTCGACGGCATCCTCCGGCTTTCCGACGGCGTCATGGTGGCCAGAGGCGACCTGGGCGTCGAAACGGCGCTCGAGAAGGTTCCCACCATGCAGAAGTCGATCATCGAGAAAGCCCGCCTGCAAGGGCGATTCGTGATCACGGCGACGCAGATGCTGGAATCGATGATCGACCATCCCGTACCCACCCGCGCGGAGGTCAGCGATGTCGCCAACGCCATCTACGATGGCACCGACGCCGTGATGCTTTCGGCCGAAACCGCCAGTGGAAAATATCCCGTGGAGGCCGTGCGGCGCATGGCGTCCATAGCTCGCGAAGTGGAATCCGTCGTCTGTAAGAAAGGATTCCCAACGCCGCTCTCAACCGGCGGCGACTCCAGTCACCCCGAAATTATCGCAAGCCTCGCCTATCATGCAGCTTTGTCGGCCGGCGTCGCCGCCATCATAGTGTTCACGGCCAGCGGCTTTAGTGCCCGGCTGATCGCGGGCTACCGGCCGCCCATCCCGATCTACGCGTTCACTCCAAGCGAGACTACCATGCGGACGCTTTCCATTGTGTACGGGGTCCGCCCGGTCTTGTCGCCGGAGGCCGAATCGGCCGACGCCATGTTGAATGTGGTGGATCAGACGCTTGTGCCACCGGGCTGGCTCAAACCGGGACAGAGCATCGTGGTGGTCGCGGGTCAGCCGGTGGGCCGGGTCGGCACAACCAACCTGATCAAGCTGTACTCCGTCGGAGCCTCCGGGCGCGCTTAGCCGGCCCGGTTTGCGCGACTGGCCTGCGCGGTCTGCGCCCTCTTCTTGCACGACCTTGGGGAGGCATCGCCCTTGGCGGAAGCGCATCTGGAATGGTTGAAGTCAGCGGGAACTTTTCAAAAGGCGCGGCGTCTGAAAAGAATCGGGCAATCATGTCCAACCGCAATAAGTTCAGACTGGGACTACTAAGGAAGGTAGCCTTGGTCTCGGTTCGGGCGATCACAGTGCTAATGCCAATTGTAGTTGCCCTCACGAATATGCCCTTCGCCCATGCACAACCGACGGCGCAGGCATTCGAAGTGGCGTCAGTTAAGCCCGCCGCCATCCCGGTCGGACGCGAAGGAGGCAATCGTTCCCGGATCGAGCACACTCCCAATTCCCTCGCCATGTGGAATGTCACCCTGAGCGACTGCGTGCAGTGGGCTTACGGCGTGGCGTTCTTTCAAGTCTCGGCTGCGCATCTGGGCGCTGAAAGCTATGATATTCTCGCCAAGGCCGAAGCTTCTGTGCCTGTCAGCCAACTGAGGATGATGCTTCAGGATCTGCTGGCAAAGAGATTCAAACTCGCGCTGCACCGCGAAACCAGGATGTTCCCGTTCTACGAACTGGTCGTTGCGAAAGGCGGGCCCAATCTTCCCGCAGCCAACGCCGGCGCGTCTCGCCCGCTGGTGCACGCCGCCGAATCGCTGCCGCGAATACAGAATAACAGCTTCCTGTTCTCGGATGCCTCTATGACCGAATTCGCCCAGATGCTGACGCAGTTGCGCGGAATCGATCTGCCTGTGGTAGACCGCACCGGCATTACGGGGACCTTCGATATCGTCCTGAGATCCGCTCCCAGCGCGGCCCGCGAGGCGGATAGCGCCGCACTTTTCGCGATCATTCAGGAACAGTTGGGGCTGAAATTGGCGCCGGCCAAGGCCCCCATGGAAATCGTGGTGATCGACCATGCAGAAAAGCCGTCTGAGAACTGACTAACATTTCGCGTCAGGGTGTTTGCCCACGTTAGCCGCCAGTCTCCATCGCCCGCTCCACCGCCCGAATCACGCGCCCCACGTCCCCCTCCGACGTCATCCAATTGCAGACGCTGATCCGCATCGCGCGCATGCCGCGCCACGTTACCCCGCCGAAAAACGCTTCGCCGCTCGCCAGAATCGCCGCGATCACTTCATCGGTCCGCCGGTCGTGACTCCGCCCGCTTGGGTCCAGGAATCGCATCAGGCCTTGATTGATCACTGGCTCCCACAAAACCTCCGCTCCGGGCAATCGGCCGATGCCCAGCGTCAGCGCGCGGGCGCAATCGGAGCAGCGCTCCACGATTCCAGCGATGCCGCTGCGTCCCAATTGCCGGATCGCCGCGTATGTTGCGAAATCCGCGGGAGCGGCGCGACCATTCGGGGTTCCAATCGATCTGCTCGCGGGCGGCGCGTTCAGCTCGCCCGCCTGCAGCACGACGAAGGATGGCGTGGCGGAATCGGCGCCACGATCGGCGGCCAACGCAGCCTCGAGACCAGGCTCGACCCACGGATCTTTCCGCGCATCAGCCGGTCCGTCATCGTCAATGTCGATTGCATCCGCGAATTGGGCCCGCTGTTCCGCGGCGATTACCAGGTCGTCCTCCGCGACGGCGCCCAACTGCATTTGAGCCACCGTTACCGCGCGAATTTGAATCGGAATGCGCTCGGCGCCTTGTAACACTTCTCAAATGCGAGCCGCAAAGAAATACCTTCCGGCGGGTACCCCGTCCAGGAAGGATGTGCACCGCACGGGCAGCTACGCTCATTCTCGTCTTCGGCGTGATTGCCTGGCCGCAGACGCCTCCGCTCAAAACAGCCGCCGAAGTTCTCGAAAGGTACCGGAGGGCGATTGGCGGGGTCGATGCCATCAAGAAGGTCCAGTCGGAGACCCGACACGGCGAAATGGAACAGACCGGCATGAATGGCAGAGCCACCTTCGTCGGCTATGCCAAACCATTCCTGCAGCTCAACAAAGTCGCGTTGCCGGATGGCCACGAAGTCCTCTCGGGATTTAACGGCGGCATTTCCTGGTCGGTCTCTCCGAAGGGCGCGAGCATCGATAAGGACACGCCGGTGGAATCCGCGCGCCGCGATGCCGACCTGCAATATGAGCTCCACCAGCCGGATTATTTCCGGAATTTCGAGTTGGCCGGCGCAGTCGATTTTGAGGGCCGCCGCTGCTATTGGCTTCACGGCATAACCCACTGGGGCAAGGACAACAATCAGTACTACGACGTCGAAACCGGACTGCTGGCCGGTTACCGCTTTGAATCCGATAGCTCAACGTCGGCGGCCGTCACGACCTTGTTGTTTCAGGACTACAAGAGCTTCGGCGGGCCATTGGTGGCGACGAAGGTTATCGCGCGTACCGGCGACAGCACGCAGACTGTCACGTTCACGTCGGTGAGCTACGGCCCGCTGGAGGATTCCATCTTCGAGTTGCCGCAGGCGGTTAAGGCGTTGCAGCAGTAGGGCGGCGGAGGGCTACAAAAAAGGCCGTCGGTAGCCGGAGGCGGAATCTGCAGAGCGAAGAGCGGGTCCAGGGGGACCCGCGCGGACCAAGGGGGTCCGCCCTACGAAGCAAATGCGGCTATAGAAACGCCATCGTCTTAACGCCCGAGATGTCGAA
>JBEKNN010000084.1:0-31277 GCA_049522755.1 Bryobacteraceae bacterium
CGAGCTTGAGTCCAAGGTCCTGAATCGCCGTGAACAGAGATGGAGCTGTGGATGGATCGCTGCCGACGGGTTCAACGGGAGCGAAAGCGCCGGTTGGGGCGAAGGCAATCTGGAAATCGTAGACACCAGTTAAGCCGGTTTTGTCGAAGACGTCGGTCTGAAAAGCGAACCTCGCCAGTAAGTTCGCCAACCAGGACATTGAGCAGGACTTGGCCTCGATACTACTAATCCGATATCCTCCGCAGAATCCACCGGGAGGGTCTTTAGGGACACCCTCCTTCAGTTTCGGTCCGTTCCTGGCGACGACCAAATCGTAAACCATGTGATCTCTCGTCTCGAAATGTGTTCTCAGGTTGAATCGAGCGATGAGAAGTGATCGAAGCCGCAGCATCGTCTTGCGGGGAACCTGCCGTCCCAGCGCAGTGACTGTCGGCTGTTGGTCGAAATCGTTCTCCGGCGGCTTGGCCTCGATATTGAAGCGCGTATCGGCGATCCACGCGGGACCGACAACCTGATACAACTGAAGTCCTCCGTACGCTCCCGCAACGAGCTGCTGAAATGACGCCGCGGTAACGACCATTCGGCCGCCGGGGAGAACTTTTATATCAATGCCGCTGCGGACCTGGGGATCGATCGGCTTCACGGAGGCAACCTCGAATTCAGGAAGCCGCTCGTCGCCGGCCTGTGAGAGCGCATAAAGAGACCCCGCGAATAATAAGAATGTCGCCGCGCTCCTGGTCATTTTGAACTCCCTGTGCGTATTATCCGACGCTTTGATGCGTCGGCAATCCGGCCTCGCTCATTCCGCACCGAGTGACAGCCCTGCTTTAGCCGGCATTTTTGGGACGGCGGAGAGTGGGGCTTAATGAACCGGTGGAACGGCTGGGCTGTTTTGGCTGGGGAGGAAGCGATGGCAGCGGTCATCTGGATCGGCTCGGCATTATCGAGTCTCTCAGATACAGTGACAGGGGCGGTTGGCATTCGCATGGCGGCAAGCTGCAAGAGACGCTGGGCCGAGCCCGGAGTGCGCGCCCCCAATCGGCCGCAGGCTTGGCAACACGCCCCACAAAATCGTCGCCGGCTGCGAAGAACTCAGCCCGAATCGGCCGGCTTATTTCATGGTGCGAATTGCGGCGACCACGTTGTCCAAGTCCGCGCCGCTCACGGACTGAGGCTTCATCTTTCCGAAGCCCTTCGAGATCGACGTCTTGAGGTCGGCATCGCTTTTCCCCTGGATGGAAGGGTCGCCCATGGGCTTTATTCCCATCGCCTTCGCCATGCCAGCGGAAGGAGTGCCGGTCGCTCCGTGGCAGTTCTTGCACTTCGCGGCAAAAACGGCGTTGCCGGCGGCAACATCCGCGGCCCAGGCTCCCGTGGCGATCAGACTGGCTGTTCCACAAACTAAACAGGCGGTAATGAGGTTGCGAATCGTAGATTTCATGCTTCAATCATGTCCTTGAGGCTCAGGCGAGCCGTATTGCGGATAAACATTTCCGATACACAATCATTAGATTCTCAATTCGAGTGTGTCAAGGGAATTTGGGTCGCCTGGGCGAGTCATAGCGGATCTATGCGTGTCGGCTCTTGCGCGCAGTCGGCGTGAAAAGTTCGGCGCCGTACGTTCGGCGGAAGTAACCACACAGGCAAAGGGCAAAAGCCGCCTGAAAGGCGGCTGCAGCCAGGATTGGCCGCCCCACTCTTACGCCCGGTCGCGCAGCTTATCGAGGAAATGAAATAGCGCAACCCCGACCACCGCATTCAGCAGCGCCAGCAGCGCCGTGAGCTGCGGCTCCAGATCCATTGGCTGGCTGAGTAGCGCGCGCACCATCACCCAATAAAGTACCTGCTGGAAAATGTAGAAGAAGAAAGTGAGCACCAGCCGCACCATGGAATGATCGACGTCGATGCGCAGACCTACTGAGGCGGCGAAGTAGCCCACGAGCGTCTTGACGATGCCGAACATGCCGAGCGGGTGCTTGCTCAGCGAATCCTGCGCCAACCCGACCAGCGCGCCCACCAGCAATCCGTTGATCTGGCTGCGCCGCACCAGGGCAAAATACACCACTACCAGGAACGGCATCTCTATGAAGCGCAGGAAGTCGAAGAACCGTGGAAGGAAGAACTGGAACAGGATGGCCGCGAGCGGCACGACCATCGATACCCACGTCCGGAAGCGGGACTTATTCCCTTCCCGCTGGCTGCTGAGAAGAATGCGGCTGTCCGAATAATCCATCAGCGCCCGCCGCCTCCGGGTGGAACGGCCGGAGATTTACCGGGCGGCGCACCGGGCTTGGCGGGCGCGACGGTTCCATCCGGCTGCGCCGGCGGCGGGGGGACATTCTGTTTCGATGCCGGCGGAACGCCATCTGGCTTTAGGGGAGCCTGGCCGCCGCTTTGTTTTGCCGGCGGCTGAACACCGCTTTGTTTTGACGGCGGCTGAACACCGCCAGGAGGCAGCACCAGATTGAAGTTCGGCGGCTTCTGCCCGGGCAGATTCTCGCCGAAAACATGATTCTGCGCGTCGCCCAACGCTTTGTAGTGCGCCCGCAGGCGGTCGGCTTCAGTGGCCGGCGCCGTGGCGCCTGAAGCAGGCACGGGCGCGCCGCTCGCATCGGGGGTCGTGGACTTGAGTGCGTCCGGCGGCGCCGGAGCGATGTACACCGGTTGATTGCCCGGCGGCGTATCCGGAATCTCCTGATGCACGCCCGAAAGGATAATCAGCATGTCTTCCAGGCCGTGCTGGAAGCCGCTCGGCTCGACCTGAATCTCCTTGAACGGCTGCCCCTCATGCACGGCCGTGACCGTGCCCACCGGGAAACCGCGCGGGAAGATGCGGTCGTCGCCCGAGGTGTAAAACCACTCGCCCACTTCCACCTTCTCTTCGAGGGGCACGTAATCCACTTTGCAGGGGCCGTTGCCTTGCCCCTTGAGCGTGCCGCGCGTCTGGTTCTTCTGCGAGACCACTCCGGCGGCAAAGTCGGGGTCGTTGACCAGAAGAACCTCCGACGCCGTCGGATAAGACGCAATCACTTTGCCCACGATACCCTCGGGCGTCACCACCGCCATGCCTCTCTCCACGCCCTCCACCGAGCCGCGGTCGACATAGATGGTTTTCGAACCCGACCCGGCGCCGGCGCCGATGGTGCGCGCGGCCAGCGTCTTCGACTGCGTGCTGGATTGAAAAACCTGCAGGGCGCGCGCGCGGTCGGCCTGGCGGAGCTCGTTGCGCAGGAAAATATTGTCCATCTTCAACCGGCCCACTTCTTCCCGCAGGCGCCGGTTCTCCGCATCCGCATCGTGGAGAAAAACGTAATTGTGCAGAAACCCGCTGCTGCCGCCGCGGAACCACTCCACCACGCTGGCGATGGGCGTCACCGCCGTCACCGTCCAAACGCGGATGAAAGGGATGTCGCGGTTGTTCTTGACCTGAACGGCAAGCAGGATGAGCTGCGCGGCGATAACCAGCAGCAACACCGTGATGTTCCGGTACCGGTTGAGTAGCGACTCCATACGCGCCGTCCCGGGGCGATTGTCCTTAGTCTATCGAAATCTTCCGCAACAGCCGGAAATCGCTCAGCATCCGGCCGGTGCCGAGCACCACCGAAGCCAGCGGATCGTCGGCTATGGAAACCGGCAGACCGGTCTCCTCGCGGATGCGCTTATCGAGGTTCTTGATCAGGGCGCCGCCGCCGGTGAGCACGATGCCGCGGTCGCTGATATCGGCGCTCAGCTCGGGCGGCGTACGCTCGAGCGCCACGCGGATGGCGTTGATGATGGTGGCGATGCACTCAGAGAGCGCGTCGCGGATTTCGTCGTCGTGAATCGTGACCGTGCGCGGAACGCCCTCGATCAGGTTGCGGCCTTTGATTTCCATGGAGAGCGGTTTGTCAAGCGGAAAGGCCGAGCCGATCTCGATCTTGATGGTCTCGGCGGTACGCTCGCCCACCAGCAGGTTGTACTTTTTCTTGAGGTACTGCATCACGGCATCGTCCATTTCGTTGCCCGCCACGCGCACGGAGCGCGAGTAGACGATCCCGGAAAGCGAAATTACGGCGACGTCCGTGGTGCCGCCGCCGATATCCACGACCATGTTGCCCGAGGGCTCGGTGATGGGCAGCCCGGCGCCGATGGCCGCGACCATCGCCTGCTCCACCAGATGCACTTCACTGGCTTTGGCGCGGTAGGCCGAATCCATGACGGCGCGCTTTTCCACCTGCGTGATTTCGCTTGGAACGCCAATCACGATACGCGGATGGACCAGCATCTTGCGGCCGTGCGCCTTCTGAATGAAGTAATTCAGCATCTTCTCGGTAACTTTGAAATCGGCGATCACGCCGTCTTTCATCGGCTTGATGGCGACGATATTGCCGGGCGTGCGGCCCAACATTTCCTTGGCTTCTTTACCGACGGCTTCGACCTCCCCGGTGTTCTTATTGATGGCGACAATGGATGGTTCGTTGACCACAATGCCCTTGCCCTTAGCGAAGACGAGGGTGTTCGCCGTCCCCAGGTCGATGGCAAGATCCGACGAAAAAAGACTAAAAAGAGAGCGTAAATTCATTCTGTATGGTGGTTCACTTCGATCACAGGGCGAGCTTCGGGAACCCGGAGCCGAGTCTAACTGCATGGTAACATACGAAGAGCAGCCCGCCGGAGGATTCGTTAGCACGGCCAGAATCCAAATTGCCGGTCTGAATCAGTTCCACAACTTCGCTTTCAGCATCATAGGCGTCAAGGTCCCTCAATCCACCACTACTTCTTTCCTGGCGAGCCAGCATTCCAGCATCTTGCCTAGCGAGGCTAAGCGAATGGGCTTCGGGAGATAATCGTCCATTCCCGCATCCAGGCATCGTTGGCGATCTCCTTCGATGGGGTTAGCCGTCATCGCAACGATCGGTATCCGGCCCCGCCCTCCCTCGCGCCTGCGGATCTCGATCGTGGCCGCATAGCCGTCCATGCCCGGCATCTGGCAATCCATCAGGATCAGGTCGAATCGGCCGTGCCGCTGCGCTTCGAGCGCGGCCTCGCCTCCCGGAACCACATCCGCCAGGTATCCCAACGTCGCCAGGGCTCGCGTCGCCACCATCTGATTGACGGGGTTATCTTCTACCACCAGGATTCGACATGCCCCGCGCGGGGCTATGCGCGATTCCTGCGCGGCAACCGGCTCGGGCGCTGGAGCGGGTGGCTCCGCCACTCTAGCCGGTATCAGGAACCAAAAACTCGACCCTTTGCCGGGCTGGCTATCCATGCCGATGGAACCGCCCATAAGCGTGACCAGCCGAAGGCCAATGGCGAGGCCTAGCCCCGTGCCGCCGTATTTCCGCGTGGTGGCGGAATCGGCCTGGCTGAACGCCCGGAACAGCTTGGCCGCAGCCTCCGGCTCGATTCCGATGCCCGAATCGATCACCCGAAAGATGGCTGCCGGACCGATCACCGGGTCTCCGGCCGGCTGCACTTCCACCCTTACGCCGCCCTCGGCGGTGAATTTAATAGCATTCGAAACCAGATTCATCAGCACTTGACGGACGCGCGTGGGGTCGCCCACGATCATCGGCGGCACACCTTCGGCGATGCGGCATTCCAGGGTCAGATTCTTCTCCTTCGCCCGCGGCGTGAAAAGCCTGACCACGCCCTCCGCCACGGCGCGCAAATCGAAAGGGATCTCTTCCACGCGCAGGCCGGCCGCCTCGATTTTGGAGAAATCGAGAATGTCGCTCACGATGGTCATGAGCGATTCGGAGCTGGAAAGGACCACGCCGGCCATCTCGCGCTGGTCGGAATCGAGATTGGAACGCGCCAGCAGCTCGGTCATCGCCACGATGCCGTTCAGCGGCGTGCGGATTTCGTGGCTCATGTTGGCCAGGAATTCCGATTTGGCGCTGGTGGCCTTTTCCGCCGCGCGGCGAGCCTCGCGGATACGCCGCACTTGCCAGAGCACAATGGCGAGGCCAATCGCGAGGCCGGCCGCGCTGCCCTGGAAGATCTCTTTGCGGCGGTTGGCGTCGATCGATGCGTAGATGCCCGCCGTTTCGGCGCTGGAATAGAGGGAGTACTTGTGGAACAACTCTTCGAGCGCTCCCGCGGCTGCCATGCGGCCCACTTCGGCGCGCAGCTCATCGGCCTCTTTGGCGCTCTGAAAGGTGGAACCGATGCCGAGTTTCAGCGGCTTACCGCTTACCGGAGTGACTCGCAAATCGAATGTCTCACAGCCATCCGGCTTCTTCAAGACGAATGCGCCTAACGATTGGGTGAGCACATAAGCGGCAGACGCCTCGCCCGTGCAGATAGCGCCAACCGCGGCCACATCGCCCTGGGCGTGCACGGGCAAAGCCGCCGGAGCGGCCAACAGGAGCTGGCTTTCCGGACCAAGTCCGTAAGCGACGCGCAGGTTATCCCACCGCTGCGGCGGCGCGCCTTTGGTCACCAGACTGCGCTCGCCGGCCAGCCACGGCTCCGTCATATGAAAGTGGCCCTTGCGCTCGGGAAGCATCATGACCAGCGGCCAGAGGTCGACCTTTCCGGAGCGCAAAGCGCGGTCGGGGCCCTCGGGACAATCCACCCAGTTCAGATGAATGCCGATGCGGCGGGCCGCTGCCGCGAGCACTTCGACCGCCAGCGCGTCCACGCGGCCCTCGGGACTCAGCGATGTGGAGAGCGAATCGTTGCGGATACCGGCGCGGAGGATTATGTGCGAGTGGTCGTGCGGGCGCCAGATGTAAATCGACGTAACTGTGGCGCAAACCACAGCGATTACGGCGAGGGCGTAATAACGCCTAAGGGAGCCGGGCATCTGATTAACGCATCGGATGCCTGGGGAAAAACTTTAGTTCGCGGGTTTGCAGATGCACCTTAGCCGGCAGGCAAAACGTGCGCTACCTCTTCAGCAGCTTCTCCAGTTCAGCCCGTATATTCACGGGCGGATTCGAGTAAAACTCGGTTCCCGGTTCAAAGTTATCGCGAATCACTCCCAGCCGGTCCAGAAACACCATGCGCGGAACAAACGTTGCGTTCAAATCCATCGGTGAAAGGCCAAGATACGACAGCATTGCCTCGCGCGTTGCCCAGCCCACGGGGAACGCCGGCTGAAACTTCATGGTGAACTCCTTCAGCCCCTCGGCCGCGCCGTCGTTGATGGCGCACTCCAGGAATTGCACCCCGCGCGGCGCGAATTCGTGCGCCAGCGGGCTCAGCTGCAGCGTCAGCGCCTGGCAGTGTGAGCAAACCTCGGAGATGAACGTCAATGCCACTACCTTGCCGCGATATTGGCTCAACGGCATCGGCGCCGCATCGGGCCGCTGTATCGAAAACGGCGGCGGTTTCCGCGGCGCCTGCTTGGGAGCCTGCGCCAAGCCAATCGTTGTGCACAGAAACACGCACGTCACAATCCGCATAATCATATACTACAGTTACTACAGTTACTACAGGTTGGCGTATGCCGAATTTCGAACCCCTGCTCCAGAATCCGCATCTTCAGACCCTGGCTGGAAACTTCTGGAAGCGGCCCGATGCCGGCGCGCAGTTTCCCATCGAGCGCCGCCTCGTGCCCACTGAGCCGGGCGTCAAGGTGCTGGTGGAATCGCAGCGCCCGGCCGGCGAAGCGCGGGGCGAAATCGTCATGGTCCACGGCCTGGAAGGCTCAGGCAAGGCGGGCTACATGCGCAGCCTCGCCGTGGCCGCCCTGCGCGCCGGTTTTGCGGCGCACCGCTTTCACATGCGCACCTGCGGGGGAACCGGGCATCTCTGCAACACGCTCTATCACGCCGGCCTTACCAGCGATCTGCTGGCGTTTCTTCGCGAGCTCGGTACGCCGGCGTTCCTGGTGGGCTTCTCGCTGGGCGGCAACGTGGTATTGAAGCTGGCGGGCGAGCTGGGCGAATCCGCCTCGGGGGGATCGGCGCTGCTGCGCGGGGTGTGCGCTATCTCCACGCCGATCGATCTGGCGGCTTGTGCGCGCCGTATCGGCGAGCGGGACAACCTGATTTACGAGCGCAACTTCGCCAGCCGCATGTCCGCCCGCCTGCTCGCCACGGGACGATACAGCCGGCGCGACCTCGCGGGACTGAGTTCGGTATTCCAGATCGACGACCGCATCACGGCCCCGTCGTTTGGTTTCGGCAACGCGCTGAATTATTACAAAACGCAATCGGCCGCGCGGTACCTGGACGCCATTCGCGTCCCGGCGCTGCTGATCCAGGCGAAAGACGATACCTTCATCCCGTTCGGAGTTTTCGAATCTCAGGCCGTGAAGTCGAATCCGAACATCGAGCTGGTCGCCACCGAACACGGCGGCCACCTCGGGTTCATCGGGCGCTGGCCGCACCGGTTTTGGGTGGATGCGGCGATCATGGAGTGGATTATGGCGCGGGCGGGTACGAAAGCGGCGGGCGCGGCGTCCGGGTAGGGAGGGTGTCGAGCAAGCCACCCACGCGCGTCACAAATGCAAACAACGTTCGCTGAGCCGTAACTCCTAAGCGACCCTCGCCGAATTGGAAGGCGAGGAGAACACTTAATGTTTTTTCAACGAGCTCATCGCTATTCGACTGTCCCGGTAACCGGACTGCTCATGCTGGCCGCATTCCATACTACGGCCAGCGCGGCCCCCGGCGACGTCATCTACCTGGAGAGCAACAGTACCAGCGGCAACTCGATCTTCGCGTTTCAGTTTAACTTCACTTCAAGCCCGACGCTGATGAGCGCCACGCCCGCCGGCGGCATCGGGGTTTTCGACCCCACGTTCGCTCTCGGTCCGTTCGATTCCGATCAGAATCTCATCGAAAACGCCAACGGCTCCATGCTCTTCGCCGTGAACTCGGGATCGAACACCATCGCCGTATTCAACATCCAGAAAAATGGCAGCCTGACGCCGGTCAACGGCTCACCATTTCCTTCGGGCGGCTCCGATCCTGTGAGCGTCGGGCTCAAGAATAACACGCTGGTGGTGGTCAACAAAGATCAAGACCCGGCTCAAAATTCCAGCCTGCAAATGCCGAACTATACGACCTTCAACGTAACGCCGGGGGGCCAGCTTGTCCCGGTTCCCCAATCCACCGTGTCGGTGGAGTACGGCAGCTCGCCTTCGCAAGCGCTGATCGCCTCGCAGGGCAACGCCGTATTTGGCGCGGATTTTCTCGGCGGCCTTCTGCAGTCCTTCAGTCTCGATCCCAACGGCGCGTTGGACCAGAACCTTCCGCAAGCGCTGCCCGCATCGGTCTTCGTAGGGCAGACAGGGGGCCATCAACCGCTGGGAATGCGAACGCACCCGTTCCTTCCGATCCTTTATGTTGACATCACGCCGATCAGTGAAGTCGCTGTCTACACCTATGATCCACAGGGCCGGCTTTCATTTGTGCGAACGGTACAAGATACCGGCGCCGCCCCCTGCTGGGCCGTTGTGAATCATTTGGGGAACCGCCTCTACGTCACCAATACCGGCGACAATTCCGTTACGGTCTATGACCTGACCGATCCGCTCGATCCGTTCGAGCTGCAGCATTTCGTCATGGCCAACACCACCGGCGCGGTCTTCTCAACTGTGATTGACCACTCCGATAACTGGCTCTTCGTTTCCAGCGAGCGCTCCACCGCAACCGCCACTGCCGCAGCCAATGCCTTCCACACATTGAAAGTGGCTGCAGATGGCACGTTGACCGAACCTTTCGCGCCAACCGTTCTGCCAATCAGCGGCGCCACTACGGTCCGCGCGCAGGGTATCACGGTGTTCTAGCCTGGTTTAGCTAAGCTGGGAAAGCGGCTGCCGCGGCGTCCGGGTAGGGACGGACGCCCGCAGCCCATGGGTAAGCGGATTCGGGAAATGCAATGGGAACCGTATGCGTGGGCCGGTGGTCCGGGAGCACGCCCGCACAGCAAGCATAGAGAGAGGCTTGCGCTACACGATCTTCGCCGGACGTGTGCCCGGCTCTGCCATTCTTCGGGTGGCGAGCTGGAGCAGATTCAGTTTCTTCTCGGGCACGTATCCATGCAAACGACCGCGCGGCGCCTGGGTTGCAAGCAGCGCATTAACACCACCGTCAACGACCGTATCGGCATCGAACCGAAAAGCTGGAATCTCGAGCTCGCGTCCGAGTGGCCGACCATGCGCTCGGAACCGCTTCAGAATACTTTGGTTCGCGCGGCGGACGGCAAAGTGAGCTAAATTTCAGGCGCGGGCGCAAACTCGAAGCGCTGCGATTCGTCCGCCTTAAGCGCTTCCGCCAGGGCAAAGTCGAAGACCGCCGGGTCATTACAGATCCTCATGATGCCTTCCAGGCTTGCGAACCGGCGCACGAACGCGGCCGTGATCTCGATGAAACGCGAGCCAGTAAGCATCGTAATTGTACGTAGTCCCGGTTTGCGCGAGCTCAACCAGCGCGCCCACTCTCCGCTGACGTCTATCGATGCGCCTCTCACGTCTCGAGCGTCGATAAATAAGTCGATCGGGCCTGAGGACGTAACGCTGTCGTTCAATGCCTTCATCGGAGCCTCACCGAACTCGCCTACGTCAGATCCGCTAATCCTCAATACAACCACGCGAGACAGGAACCGCTGAATGATGAGATTGCAGTGCACCCCGTCATAGCGGATTTCTCGCTCTTCCGATGCCAGACCCCTCATTTCGCTAAAGCCTCCGCTCGCAATTGTTGTTGCCAGTAGCCCTGTATCCCTGAATATAAGCAACTTCAGTTTATTTTATGGTTAGCCCGCTTTGCAAGTCCGAGTGTTTTCCGCGCGATCACTTGCAGTTCCACGCGGTCGTGGTCGCTATCCCAATGAAGTTTACCCATCGCGGCCGGACAGGCGCATCCGGAAGTTATCCGTCATATCCGCCTTTACGACCCTGGCGGAAAACTGGCCAGATAAGTATGGATATCGGTAGCGTCGCCAGACCGCTTTGTACGAGCGCGCGTGACCCGACCGGAGGGGCGAACGTCCCAGAACCGGAATTCGGGTTCTCGCTGCGGAAATCGACCGATGGGCGATACGAGGCGATACGAGGCCTCGGACTGCGGTTTCTTGAGCGCTAAACTGAATATGGGTCCTTTTCATGTGCGCTACTTCTCGCTTGTTCAGGCGCCAGCGAGGGATGCTGGCGCTCGTCCTGGCCGGACTTTCCGTTCCGGTCAACCCCTTTGTAGTTCTGGCGCAGGCATCCGACCCGCGCGCGGAAGCGCACTTTGCCTATGCCAAGGGAGCGCCCCTCGACCTGAAACTGGTCTCGGTCAAGATACTGGGCACGGTGGCCGTTCAGGACATCACCTATTCAGGCCGAGACGGAGAAACGGTTCCTGCTTACCTGGTGATTCCAAAGAGCGCGGGGAAGTTCGCGGCCGTGATCTGGGGCCATTGGCTCATGCCGGGCGCACGAAACTCGAACCGCGAGGAATTCCTCGATGAAGCCGTTGCACTTGCACCGGCTGGCATGATTTCTCTCCTGGTTGACGCTCCGCAAGCCCGGCCCAACTATAAGCCCACTCCCAATCCAGCTCTTGTCTCACAGCAGGTCGTCGATGTGCGGCGCGGCCTGGATCTCCTGCTTTCCCGGCCGGATGTCGACACGGACAGGGTTGCCTATGTGGGGCACAGCTGGGATGCAGGTATCGGCGCTATTCTCGACGCGCTGGATAAGCGCTTCTCGGCCTTCGTCTTCATGAGCGGCCCACAATCCATGCGGAAATACGTTCTATCCTCCGACTCACCGCGAATGGTTGCCATGCGGAAAACCGCGGATCTGGCGAAATTGGAACAGAGCCTGACTGCAAATGCGTGGGCAGACCCTGGCTCGTACGCAGGAGAACTCGGCCCCGCCCCGGCTTTGTTTCAATACGGCCTGCACGACGAAGAGTGGGCGCCCTTAGCCGATGCGAACGATTACCTCGCCATGACCACAGGACCAAAGAAGGCGGAGTTCTACGATGCGGACCATGCGCTGAATGCGAAAGCCCGTCTCGACCGTGACAGCTTTCTACGTGCGGAACTAAGTCTTCGCCCTTGAGTTGAGCTTTTTTCTAAAAGCAGCAGGACAACAACGGGAGCGTGCTAGCCGCGCTGATGCTGCTTTACGATCGAACGGTTTTGGGGGATGCATTATTCTTCACATCGAAGGTAGATAAGGCTCTTGACAAATTTTCGGGTCGGCACCATAGTAACTTCCAGCATTTCGCGATCGCGACGCACGCCAGAGGCGGGCCATTTCTTTCAGCTTGCAGTCGCATACCGCAAGCGGCGACGCTTGTAAGCCGTTTGGACTATAAGGGGACCATCATGAGACCGATCGCTTTTTTGGCGATTGCCGCCGCAGCCGTGGCCGGCATTGTCGTGGTTGGAACACACGCCGACGCGCAGGCCGCCCCGATCTTCGTCACCGCCATCCCCGGCGGCTACCGCGATTGGAGGTTGATCTCCATCGCGCACGAAGAAGGAAACCTCCACAGCCTCGGCGCCATGTTGGGCAACGATGTGGCGATCAAAGCTTACCGCGAGGGAACGCTTCCCTTCCCGGATGGAACGATCATCGCCGCTCTTCACTATACTCATGTCCCGTCGCAGGAGAACAACAAAGTCTTTGGCAAGGCGCAATCGTTCGTTCCCGGCGCGGCCACGAACATTCAGTTCATGGTCAAGGACTCGAAAAAGTACGCCTCGACGGGCGGCTGGGGATTCGGTTTCTTCATAGGCGGAAAACCTGTCCCCGAAGCCGAGATGAAAAGCTGTTACCCCTGTCACAACCAGAACCAAGCTCACGACCTTGTCTTCACCCGTTACGCACCCTAATACGGCTAGGATCGCCATACGGCTAGGATCGCCGCAATTCCGGCAACTGGAATCAGACGGACTCGAGGTTTCCCAAAACACACGAACAGAAGTGCCGCCGCCGGGCTGGTATATCGTTTCAATAAAACATATCCATAATGCTTTGTTTTGTAATGCGAGGATCATTCACACGAGGAGGCAGAGACTAAAATCGAAAAGAGGTATTGGCCGCCGATAAACGCCGATGAACGCCGATAAGAATTATGCTTTACTCATCGGCGTTTATCCGCGTTCATCGGCGGCCCAAAACACCTTCTGCGTGGGCTGGCAACCAACTTCGGACGCTCGTCCCGCCTGGCGGACAAGAACGCAATACTGAACTTCGGCGTCCAATTTAGCTGGAAGCGGCGCGACGTGTGCGCCCGTTACGCCAACGCGGACGTCTTGGCGGACCCCCCTAACGACAAAAGCCGATCCCCGAAGGGACAGGCTCGGCTGGCGGGGTCTCCTTGTTGCTTTACAGCCGACGAAACTTAACTTGCATCGATCAACTTGGCCCTCGCCGCCGAGTTTGCCGCCGTTCTTCGCTTTGGCGGCTGCGATCATCTGCCGGATGGTTTCCTTGGCGGCTGGCTGGTCAGTTGGTCGCGCAGTTTCAGCAACTCGCGGGCGGCCGCGATATCGCTGTAGCCGTTATCGGTCTGCGGGTCAAAGCGGTTGAGAAGGCAATATGCGTGGAACAGGGCGTCGCGTAGTTCCGGCGTGCTGTCTATAGTGGTTTTCCATCGGCGTGTATCCTTGGCTTGCACGCGTTTCGACTGCGATGGTTGTATGGGCGATCATAGTCAGAGTATGAGATCCGCCTTTGTCATGCAGATGCTCAGTCTGCTAGCTGTTGCAGCCTACGCGCAGAAGATGACGGAGGGCGCAGTGAAGCCCGCGCAGTCGATAACGGAACTGCGTCAACAACTGGAGACAATCCTCCGAGACTCGCATACGCCTGGCCTGTCGGCAGCCATCGTGCGCCGCAGCGGCCCTGAATGGGTGGCGGGCCTTGGCAAATCTAACGTAGCTGCGAATCGGGCCGCCACTGACGAAACCCTGTTCCGCATCGGCTCGATTTCGAAGGCCTTCGTTTCGCTTTCCATCCTCAAGCTCGTAAATGAGGGCAAGCTATCCCTTCAGGACCCCGTGCACAGACTCGTACCCGAGGTCTGGTTTGAGAACCCCTGGGAGGCCACCGACCCAGTGCGGGTGGTTGACCTGCTCGAACACACTACCGGCTGGGACGACATGCACTTAAGGGAATCTGTAAAGGATGCGAAAGGGATGACGCTGCGCGAAGGGCTCGATTATGACCATCCCTCGCGTATTTCGCGCTGGCGACCGGGAACCCGAATGGCATATTCCAACTCCGGGCCGCCGGTCGCCGCCTATATTGTGGAGAAGATTACCGGGCAGCGCTTTGAGGATTACGTTACGCAGAATTTCTTTTTGCCCATCGGCATGAAGACAGCCACCTATTTCGAGCAGCCCTCGCCGCCGTTGACGATCCTGTATCACCGCGACGGCAAGACGCCGTGTCCCTACTGGAACATGGCGCTTCGTCCGGCCGGCGCGATTAACGCCTCGGCTGTAGACATGGCGGCGTTTATCCAATTTTTTCTGAGCCGCGGCGAAGTGGGTGGAACGCAGGTCATGCCACCAGCCTCCATTGATCGCATGGAAACCCCGACCCGCACTTGGGAGGCGCAACAAGGCTTGAAAGCCGGGTACGGATTGAGCGATGTCACAAGCGTTCACGACGGATTTGTGTACCACGGGCACAACGGAGGTGTGGATGGGGGGCTGGCGGAAATGGCGTATCTTACCGAGTACGGCGTGGGTTGTTTCTACAGCATCAATGCGGGCAACGGAGGCGCCTTTGAGAAGATCGGCGATACAATCCGCGCATACATTGAGCGCGGACTTACGAGGCCGGTGGCGCCCTCCCCGGCATCGTTACCAGCAGATGCGCCGAACTACGGAGGGTGGTACGAACCGGTTACGCCGCGCTACGAGTTTACGCATTACTTTGAACGCCTCGCCGGTTTGCATCGCGTGTGGTTTGAGCACGGCAACATGGTGTTCTCAAACCTGATCGGGACGGCAAGTGAAACGTTCGTCCCCGTCGCTGGCGAGCACTTCCGCTATCTGCCAAAGGACGGACTTGCTGAGCCGGTCGCCACGGCTGAATTAATCGCACCCAATCTTGAGGGGCGATTTGTCGCGATCGACGGCGCCACATGGGAGCGTGTGCCCACGTGGCTGGCCGCTGCCGAAATCACGGTCATTTCATGGTTCTGGCTTGCGTTCTACGCGATCCTTCTCTATGCGCCGTTTTGGATCTTCGGTGGCCTGATCGAGAAACGCCGCCGTCCGGCTGAGCGGGCGCTGAGAGTATGGCCGCTTGTGGCCGTGCTGAGCTTGATCGTGTATCTCATCCTATGGACATCCGCTGGCAATAACGAGCTGGGACGCCTGACGGTCTGGTCCCTTGGCCTCTTCTTTTCTACATTGGCTTTTGGCGGGGCCTCTGTAGCCAGCGCTGTCTCCTTGTGGCTCGCGCGGAAGCGGAAGATCCGCAGGCGCGTTCGCTGGTTCTCGGCCGCTGTTACATCGGCGCTGTCGATCGCCGCCGTCTACCTCGCTTATTGGGGGATCATTGGTATCCGTACGTGGGTGTGACTGCTTCCGGGTTGCGGACCACCCAGGCGCTTGGAAAGAGGGGGACGGGGATTGTTTCCGGCGGAACCGGCAGCTTGCCGGCGAGCATTCTACAAGAGCCTACGCGTGCGTGCGATAGCGCCGCGGCGGCGGACGCCGGCTGGCGAGCACGCCGATGAACGATGACGACGGACCAGTCGATCGGCGCGCCGCGGGGCAAGGGCGCCGGCGATTTCACTGGCCACATAAGACGGGTTCGGGGCGAATCAGGTAGGCTAAACTGTGGGTTAGCGGCTGCTGAATCCGCTCGCGGCGCGCGGGAAATGTCGATCGGGCCAATGAGTTTCGCGGGGTGGTTCACGGCCGCCGGTTTCGTGCTCGGGGCCGCGCAGTTCCAGGAGCCGCCGCAGCCGCAGTTGGTCATCAAGACCGACGTGCGGCAGGTGCTGGCGCCGGCGGTGGTGCTGGATCGCAGCGGGCATCCGGTGCAAGGGCTGAAGGCATCCGATTTCGAGGTTCTGGAAGATGGCCGGCCGCAGCGGATCGTGGCATTCGAGGCGCGGAAGGTTGGCGGTGTGGCGCCTACGATTCCCCCGGCGGCGAACGCCATCGGTCCACCAGGCGGCGCTGGCGCTCCACCGGTTCCAGCTAAGGCGGCGGACGACACGATGCCGAAGCGGACTTACCTCGTCCTGGTGGATACGCTGCATACCTCGATTGCCAATTTTGGAAGGGTGCGCGAGGCGCTGGCCAGATTTTTCCAGAGCGAAAGGCCTTCCGATGCGCAATACGCCCTGATCACGGTGGGCCGCGAGACGACCATCGTTCAGGATTCGACGCCCGACCCGGCGAAGATCGCGGCGGCTGTTCAATCGCCGGAATTCCCGAAACTCATCCGCAGCTCAGAAGCCGCCGGGACCGCCCGCGCGGTGGAGCGATTCGAGGGGCTGGTGGGCGGGTACTGCGCGGTTTGCCACTGCGGACCGGGCCAACCGTCGGCTTGCGCCGATGGTATTTACAAACCGCAGATGCAAGGGATGCTCAACCGGGAGGCGGAACGGACGTTCACAATGGACCGCGCGTTTCTGCACCAGTTGGAGGCGATTGTCAAGGCGACCGCGGATATGCCGACCGCCCGCACGATCCTGTTTATCTCCGACGGATTCAATCGCTACCCGGGGCGGGAGTTGTATGCGATTTTACAGGGACACGAGGTGCGGGATGGAATGTTCACCTTCAACCCGCGGGATACGCAGCCGGAGTTGGAAGCCACGCTGAAGACCGCCACGAAGTCTAACGTGAAGTTTTACACGCTCGATTCGCGGGGACTGTATTCGGAGGCGTCGCTTCCGGGCAGCGGTTTCTCGGCGGCCAACTCGCAGACAACATCGCGAGGCGTTGAGAGCATGATTCGCTCCACAGCGTACGAAAACACGGATGCGCTCGCCCAGCTGGCTCACCAGACCGGGGGGCTGTTCTACGAGAACGACAACGATCTGTTCAAAGGGATCGAGCGGGCATTCGCGGACGGTCGCGAGTACTATGTGCTGGCGTATGTGCCGGACAACACGGCGATCGACGGCCGTTACCGGAAGATCGAAGTTACTGTGAAGGGTAAGAGGCGGGTCAATGCGAAGGCCGGCTATTGGGCTACACCGAACTAACTGACGGGAGGCGACCTGGCGAATGCCCGGCGCCAATATGCCGATAGCAGCCCCCCTGGAAGTTGGGTTTCCCTCCATTGGCGCCGGCGAAGCGAGCCGGGCCACAGCACTCTGTACCGGTTGGGCGCTACAGTGGCGCCATCCGCTCCCGGCAAATAGGCTTTCCTTCCATTGACGCTGGCGGTCAGGTCGGCGCGCTTGGCCAGCCCGGGCAGTGGGGTTTATTGTCTAGGATTGTCTGCTAGTCAAAAGTGATATCCGGGTAATTTGCACGTACCTCGTCGATTGGGTATGATTCCAGGCGGGGTGGACTACCGCCACGCATGTGACTCTCCGGGTAGGTTAGTTCCCAGAGGACCATGCGTTCCGCGCACGCTTCCCCCAGACCCGGCACGATGGTGCGAGAATTAGTTCGTGCGTCCACATCTGCAACCTGGCCGGTGCGTGCGGTGGGGGGTTGCCGTGATGCCATCCCTTTGGATCCTGTTGGTTGCACAGTCATGCGCTGCACAAACTGCCCCCGTGCCCGGAACCCTCCGAGGCGCCGTCACCGACTCGTCCGGAGCGGTGGTTGAGGCCGCAATCGTCAGCTTGCAGGCGGACGGGTCCACTGCCCAGCGCACCACTCTCACGGACCAGACGGGCTCCTTCCACTTCTCCGCTGTCGAGCCGGCCGACTACGCCCTCACCATCACGGCCGCCGGATTCACGAATCAAAACACCAAAGTGTCCGTGGTTTCCGGGGAGAACCCCCCGCTTCCGCCTGTCATTCTGCAGATTGAACCCGCCCACACCACAGTGGATGTGGGCCTTCCGCCGCATGAACTCGCTCTCGAGCAGGTGCACGCCGAGGAGAAGCAGCGCCTACTCGGGATCTTTCCGAACTTCTACGTCAGCTACGAGCCCAATGCAGCGCCTCTGACCGCCGCCCAGAAATTCCAACTCGGCTTGCGAACCATCATCGATCCGGAGGTTATCCTGGGCAACGCAATCGGCGCCGGAATCGAGCAGTGGCACAACACCGATCGCCAATTCGGCCAGGGCATGGAAGGGTATGGTAAGCGCTTTGGCGCGGACTATACCACCAGCGTTATCCATGTCTTGATCGGCCATACGCTCACCCAATCGGTGTTTCACCAGGACCCGCGCTATTTCTATAAAGGAACCGGCGGTTTCGGTTCGCGATTTCTTTACGCCATCGGAACCGCGTTCGTTGCCAAAGGCGACAACGGTCACTGGCAGCCGGACTATTCCGATATGCTGGGCGGCCTGGCCGCCGACGAGATCTCAACCCTCTACTACCCCGGCACGTCGCGCCCGGGGCTGCGGGCTTTCCATGGTTTTCTGCTGGGGTTTAGCGGCAGGGCATCGTCTCATCTCTTGCAGGAATTCATCTACCGCAAGGTGACCACGCATGTGCCGAAAACGCTGGCGCGGTCACAGCCCGTTCTGCGCGACGGTACCCCGGTGTCGCTGTTTTCCGTAGAGGATCTGCGTTCCGCCACGCCACAATCCGCGAGGCCGGTTACCTTCGTGCTTGCCAAGGACATGGAGGTAGGCGGCGTCATAGCGGCCAAAGCCGGCGCCAAAGTAGTGGGCCAAGTCACTTACACCGCCGTTCCGTCCGCCGACGGCACGGTAGATTCCATGCATCTGTCACTCGAAAACGTACACCTCAAAATCGGCGAGACGGACCTGCCGCTCAGAAGCACGCCGCGCAAGGCAGGCACTGGCGTCGTGGAATATCATTGGCTGGAAGATACGGGCCGGATTGCTTTGGTCCTGTATGTTGCCCGAGACGTGACCCTTCTGCCGGCGCGATAGCGCCTAATGGCGCGCCACCGGGATGGCTATGGTTCTCCGGTATGATATCCGGCATGTGAACTGAAGTAGTCACTTTCCGATATGCCCGTTTACCTGGCGTTATCGAAAAGACGCTATTTTCGTGCGCTGAAACTCGCTATGTTGACTACATGCGGCAACTCATTCGTCATTCTGTTCTTCTGATCGCTGGATAACTGATCGCCAATGGATCCCTGATCGGTCGGTCCGGGGACGATCTGCGACCAAAGTATGGTGAGCCAAGCTCCGAGACCTTCGTGGTTCGTCCCGGCGTTGAGGTCACTGCGACCTACGCAGCAGATCGACGGATTACTGAACTGCTAATCGCTCCTGGGACATCCGGCGCCCTCATCAAGTCGCGAGGAAACGGGTTGAGCCGAGACTCCGTGGATACGATCATCGATGAGTTGGCGCCGCTTTCCTTACGCGGCAAAATACGTAATCGCGGGGTTCCTCAATGTGACTTGCCTTCCAGCGAACGACTGTGCGGGCAGTGAGGTAACGTACGAGAAGGTCACGATCTACTACAATGCCGCGCCAGAGGGGCGACTATACTATGCCGTCGTCAAGTGGAACGACAAGACCGTTGCTCGGCCACAGTAGATGAGACAGAAGTCCCGAGCGATACGTGGATATAAACCGGCCAATGTCTAAAGTGAGGGGCTCGCGTTCTCTGGCGGAAAGCAGTATTCTTTTTTCGTTCGAAACTGACTTTGCCGGAGGGTGAAGGCCCGGCAGCAGATCGACGCTTCGCCAGAGAACGGTCAGCGGCGGGCCTTCACGCCAGCCGTGATTATCTTTATCGCGCTGCCCGAAGCGAAAGACAACATCGACCCGGGGTGATCCCGCCGGACCTCCTGCCGCGGCGATGTCCGGTTTGCCACGACCATACGATCATCGGCCAGGGACGGCGGTTCCGTCAGGCCCACGATGGCCAGCACGAACATATTTGGGTGCGGCGTGGGATCTGTCATCCGTGCAACAAGACCTTCACGATATTGCCCGATTGGCTCGCTCCGGCGGCGCCGTTCAGCTTGCATTGCCGGCAGCAGGCCTGTGAGAGCATCGCCGCAGGTGCTTCCGTCGAGCAAGCGGCGCCGCACTGCCAAGATCCGTCGCGCTCGCCCGACCCATCCACGCTGCGCCGATGGGCACATCGGCGCCTGCTCAGCGTGCGCTGCCGGGTAAAGGTCGGATGCGGATTCCAGTGAAGAGAATAGCCTTTCCGTTGCGATGTGAATAAGGATTCCGGACGGATGGGAATCGATATTTACTCTCACAGCGCTGGCGTTTTTTATCATGTACGAGTTTATTCAGTTGCTAAGTCACGACGATTTATCATGTCGATCCCAGTTTTGCTATTCCCCTTTGTTCGGCGGCTGGTCCGGCCCCAGTACAGGGAAGGACGTGATTCTCAGGCGCGCGGCGCCGTAGGGAATCAGCCTGACTGTCTCGTCTTCCAACTTACTGGTTACCGGACTTTGGGGCGGAGGAGCCGCGCTGTCGTCCACGATGACCCACTCAGGCAACCTACGCCCTTTGGCCTCTAGTATGACCGGCGCTGAACTGCTGTTGAATGGCTGCCGGGTGACGGGCTCTTCGTGTACTTGAAATGACACGGAGGGGTTAGTCAGGTCCAGTCTTAGGCCGTAGTTCCAGGGCGACGTTGGGTACACCTCCCAATCGGTCACCGGCCCGGTCTGTTTGAGCTTGCTCCAGGCTTCTCCAATCGCCAAGGAGAATACCAGCGGTCCCCGCTCTAATGAAACGGAGTCGTTGAACCCCTGTATGGCTCGGACGGGCATCGGCAAGGTGATCTCCACTCGCTCGCCTGCGCGCCATTCGCGCTCGATCCGGTGATAGGTTCCCGGCAGCAGTCCCGATACCGGTTGTCCTCCGGCAATCACCACGGGATCGCTGGTCCACTCAGGAATCCGGAGGTACAGCGGAAAGCGAATCGGCGATGCGGGAGACACCGTCAGGCTGATCTGGCTGCGAAAGGGGTACGCCGTGTTTTCTTCCACCACGACATTGACGCCTTTGATCGTCGTATGTACTTCACTCGGGGCATAAGCGCCAACCGCCAGACCATCGTCGGGTGACGCCATCCATAGGGATGCCGTGAATTTCGGCCAGCCTTGGTGAAGGTTGGCGGTGCAGCAGCCGAAGTTCGGCGCTAGTCCGAACAGGTTCGATTCCGGGCCGTTAGTGGTCCAGTCGCGGCGTCCCAGCGAAACGATGGCCTGGTTCGGCTGCTGGTCGTACTGATGGCTCCACTGATCGGCTGTCTGTGCGCCGGGCAGCGGATTGAACGCGATCTTCTCCAGCCGGTCTCCCAGCCGGGCGTCGCCCAGCGCGGCCAAGCCCAGTTCGAGAGAGAACATCATTTCCACCACCGCACAAAGCTCAATTCCTTGCGACGGGTTGCGTCCCGCGAAGTGCTCGTCCGCGCTGAACATTCCGTTGGGCAGCGCCTCAAACCTGTCCAGCACGCTGAGCATCAGCCCGGTGGCCGCTCGATCCGCGGGATCGTGAGAGATCATGTACCACAGCGCGGCGGTCTTCAAGCCCATGGCATTGTTGACGCCATGGCTTGCGTGCCCCGACTGACCGCGCGCGATGCGCCCGCTGAATGGGAAATTCTCATAGAGTTTCCGCCAGTCGAATCCTTGATCTCTCAGTTGGTGGGCCAGATCGAGCAGTTTGGCATCGCCGGTCCTATTGTAGAGCCAGAGCAGGCTCGCGAGTTCATCCTGCCATCGATAGATCGCCCAGCTCTGCAGCGGTTGGGTAGCCAGCATGCGCGACTGATAGGCGAAGTACTTTTCCATCACTGGGATCACCCGCGGATCGCCGGTGGCCTCGTGGTACTGCGTCAACACCTTCAGCATGATCATGATGGGCCACCAGTCCTTGTTTTTTTCCGGACCGATGGATCCGTTGGGACGTTGCCGGTCCAGCGTCCAATCGACCCAGGGTTTCACCTTGGCGATCAGTTTCGAATCATCCAGCAGGTAGGCGAGCGGCAGGAGGCCGTCCAGGTAATAAGGTCCCCGTTCCCATCCCTCGCCGGCGCCGCCGAGCCAGGCTGAGTTCGGGCCGACATCAGGCCAGAATTCGCCCAAGTGTCCGGTGAGGCCGTCGGCCTGGATGCGGAGTTGGTCCCTCAGCCAGCCGCCAGGCCTTATTGAAGTCAGCGGCAGCCGGTAGAACGCACTAGCCGCGAGCGGCGGCCGATTCTTCGACAGATCCTCCACGGGCGAAGCGGCTGCCAGGGCGCCAATCGCGCCCGCCGTGCATCCCAGGAACGTCCTCCGCGTGAATGTGTCGTACATCTGAGAAGTGCACCTCCCCCTCCGTTGTATCGCGGATCCTGCGGCGCCGCAACGAGCGGCCACGCCGCTACTTCGTCCGTGCCCCGGCTGCTTCCAGAGCCGCTTTCGCGCGGTCGATGCCTCCGCGGGAGTCATATCCCCAATGGAGCGGATACATCGACGATGGGATTGACATTGCGGTGCCGATGAATGTGGTCCCGGCCGAGCCAACTGGCTGCTCGCCGCGAAAGGGACGAGCGAGCGGTACGGAGATCTCATTACGCGCGCAAAGAACTGGCGCTGGATGGCAGCTTCTTGTTCTCTCATCGCATTGGTAGCGACGGCAGGAATCGTGTGGCTATCGACGCGATCACACGTTGTTCCATTCGTCGTACTGGTGGAGAACCTGGGCCGGCCGCTCAAGCGCTCGTGCGCGCGGTCCACTTGCGCCAGCAGCGCGACGTCGGCGGGCGTGTATTTGGCGGCGAACCGCTGCCGCCGATAGACCTTCGCCTCCACTTTCCCGGTCTGAGCATGTGCTCGAATCAGCCCTCGCGCGTGAGTCCTTCCAGGTGATACTGCACGCCCATGCGCTGCCGCAAGGCTTCATGCATCTGCAGCGAAAGCGTGCGCCGCGGCAAGCGTTGGCCGACTAAACAACAGGGTGAGATAGCGCGAGGAATCCATGTCGAAGTTCAACAGCAGCGGAAGTTGCTCCAGTGCCGGATGCGGCAGTAAGTGGGCTTCGTCGCAGATCAGAATGGGTGCTGCTTTTTGCTCTGGTTCAGACGCACGACGCCGCCGGCAATCTGGCGCACCAGGTCGCCGCGGAAGTGCGCCGGCTCCAGGTCCAGTTCCAAGACGATCTGGCGCAACAGGTCCAGCGCCGAGCCCGAAGAGAAGTGCACGTAGAGGAATCGGCTGTCTCTGAACCATGGTTCTGGATCGGATTCCGCGAGGAGAAGGATTCGTTCCAGAAGTGCCTCGGCCCACTGCAATCCTCTGTGGAACCGCTCTGGCGAGTCCTTGTAGAAGGCGAACGACTCATACCGGTAGTGGCTGTTATGGGGTCGTGGTTGACACGCTCTTCGAGGTAGCGTGGCGCTCTAAGGGAGTTATTCGGAGCAAATAACGGACCCGACACCCCAGGCTGACGCGCGTAGGATTTGCTCAGCCGGTGATACAGGCCGGCGTTTTTGGGTTGCGCCGCGAGGGCCCTCTCAAACAGGAGCGCTGCTCGGTTGAACTCGCAGGCGACGAAGAGGAACCGACCATCCCTTTCCAATCGGGCCACCACGACGGTACTCGCCGCTCCGGACGCAGTGGAGCCCGTAGTGGGGCGCAAAACTAGAAACACTACCCAGAACCACATGTCAGGCTTTCTCCTCTTCCAAGCATTCATCGCCTGGAGAACGGACTGTCGATCAATGACAACAGAAAGCAAATCACGACAATTGCCATCAGGAACCACACAAGCCACATATTTGGCCCGACAATGATTAGTGCATGTGGGTTTCCAAGACAACCTCCTTTATCCGATGCAATGGCGCTAACTAGCGGGCATCTGCCCTAAGCACATGCCCAAAGCCCGGCATCTAGAGACTCTCTTTCCGCCGGTCAACAGAAAACTAATTGGCTGGGTGTAACGAGCGAATTGGAAGGCAGAGTGCACGGCTGGAAACCGAGAGATGATCCGGATGATCCCCGTTACGAAGTCAGAGGAACTCAAACGCACGACCATCATCATCGACGGGCAGCTTTGGTCCGATTACATCGAAATTGTGAGACCTGCTGCAATCAGGCCGTACTGAAAGGAAAACCCGGCGTTGTCTTCTTGCGCGTCGTTTTAACCATTGAGGAATCAGGCCGCGCCCTTCTTGCCCGTTTGGCCACCAAGGGCTTCTGCCTGCGCGCCGCTGGAGTGTACACATCGCATGTTGCGCAGGATTTCGTGGCGGCCAATTCCTCGGTTCCGGGTTCTCCATCGGCTTGAGACGGCGCCGGTCGCACCAGGGCGCGTCCGAAGTCTGAGAGTGGGCACGGATGAGGGCTGGATGAGGCTTTCAATTGACGAGAAAACGGCTTTTGCCACGCTTCCTCAAGAGGTGTTTGCCTTGGACCGCTTTCGGGCGCGGAAGCGCCTGGCCCACGCACTCAGCGGCGCCAGCAGGCCGGTCGTCAACGAAGGACGTCGAGCGCCGGACAGAAGCGGCAAGACAAAGGGTCAGAAACACGACAACAGAGTGTATTGACTTCACAAGCGAAAGGAAGAGAACGAATGCCTACCAACTTCACCTCGGTTACTAAAGAGCGCAACACCACCGGATCGCGGCTTGATGTCAAACTCCACGACCTGCTACGGGCGCCCAGCACGGCAACTGTACAGGCGCAGACTGCCAAGGCATTGACATTGCCCACACCCGTTTTTCCACAGCATCCGGAATTACTCACCGATGACCTGCTGCCGTCCGACGCCCACGGCGCGCCAGACAATCCGTACGCGAGGCGCTGGACGGCTCCGCAAGTGCTGCGAGCTATGAACGGTTGGTTGTTCCCGTACGTCAAGTCGCGTGTCCTGCCGGGCAATTTCCATCCCCTAATTGCCTACCTGTTCACCGAATGGAAATGCAACCTGGACTGTCATTACTGCTGGGCCTTCGACAACAGCGTAAAAGGAATGACGGAGGATATGGCCCGCCGTTCCATCGACTGGCTGCACTCGACCACTTGCCGGGTCCTCGCATTGATGGGCGGCGAGCCCCTTTTGCGGCCCGATTTCGCCCATAGAGTTGTCTACTACGCCGCCCAAAAGGGATTTTGGGTGTATGTTCCCACTAATGCCCGGCTCCTGCGTCCCGACGTGACCGATCGCCTCGCCGACGCAGGCGTTGCAACGTTCAACTTCGCCGTGGATGTCGTCGACGAAAAGCCGGGGCTTCCTAAGGCCCTGACACCAATTAGACGGTACTTTGAGTATTTGGTGCGCAAACAGTACCGCTACGGCTATACGGTATTCTTCAATATAAATATCTGCCGGAAGAACATGGACGATGTGCGGCGATTGACGGAGATCGCGCACGAATACGGGATCGCCACCGATTACCACATCAACGAATCTCCCATGATCGAGCAGCCCCATTTCAAGCACCTGAACGAGAACAGCACCTACATCACTCAAGACGACTGGCCGCAGGTGGACGAGCTGGTGGACTGGCTGATCGAGAAGAACCAGGCCGGATACAAGATGGTGAATTCGGTGAAACGCCTGAACGGGATGCGCGAGTTCCTGCGCGGCAAGTTGGAACCGTGGAATTGCCGCGCGGGTCAGAATTCGATGATCATTCGTGTGGACGGCACGCTGGCGCCATGCTTCCCGATGTATTCGGCGACCTACGATTGGGGCGCAGTCGGCAATCACAAATTCGAGGTTCCCCAGCTTAACGAAATGAAGCAGACGTGCCAGACGCACTGCTTCTCCACGTTGAACCACAACCTTGGCTACTGCTACGACGACGCGCGCGTCATCCGATGGGTACTCAAGCAAGCTGCCCGCGGCTTCCAGGGTGTCAGCGGGAGCTTCGATTAGGAGATGGGCGATGCGAGTGCTCCCCCATCATTTGCAATGGCCGCTTCGCTGCAAGCGACTGATATTTACCAGCACCGCTTACCCGAGAGGAAATCTTTTTCCGATGGAGCACGCCCGCCAGCGCGAGAGCCTCCTGCGCGGCTACCCGCGGCCTTCGACTAAGTAGATCAACTCGGTGATACTCGTGTGGCTTATCTCCGAAACCGTCGTGAACGCCTGGGCGACCGGGGTCAGTTTCTGGCGATGGCTTTCCTTCAATTCACTTATCGCGAGAGTCTCCGGTAAGCGGCGCTGTGCTACATGCCGCTCGGCCACCACCAGTGCCAGCGTGTAGGCATTTGCCAAGGGCAGGCGCCCGATTTCAGCCCCTAACCGGCGCTTTCAGTATCGCCGACAATTGGATCACGCCCTGCCACAGTTACAACCTCGCGCGGGATTCGAACGCCGGATCATGGGGCGACCCGCACGAGACGGCTTTAAGAGAGGCAGCCTTGAGCCGGAGAGTTGGAACTGGTTGACCGCGTCCGCACCCCGTCCCACCTAGCTCTCGCTAGTGCGCTAGCACTCGCTCGCCCTTACCTGGATTATTCTTCTTTAAGGCAAATGTCAGCATAAACATGACTCCGGCCGCGATTCCTAACATCCAGAAAGCGTCGATGTATGAGAGGACCGATGCCTGGCGCTGCACGGATTCATACATCCGGTGATATGCCTGAGATTCCGGCCTGCCGACTCCCGCCTGTCTGAGTCGCTCTGCTAGAGCGATGTAAGAGTTCCGGAAGGACGGATCGCCGAGGCTCGTGTGGTTCGCCAACATTACCTGGTGGACCTGGGAACGCCGCGCCAGTATCGTTGTAACGGCGGAGGTCCCAACACTACTTCCCATGTTGCGAACAAAGTTGACCAGGCCGGCTACAGCATTGCTCTTCTCCTGCGGAAGTCCCAGATAGGCGACCATCGTTGCCGGAATGAAAATAAATCCTATTGGAACATACTGCGCAATCCGCAGCCATGTAGCCGAAGCAAAGCTGACTTCGAGATCCACCCGGCGCGTTGAGAAGAACATCGCAGCGGTCAGCGTTGCCCATCCGAAGGCCATTAAGTAGCGCGCCTGAATCTTGCCCGCCAGTTGGCCTACCAGTGGAAGTTCGATCAGCAGAATTACGGCGGCCGCGGAGAGGACCATCCCAGCGGTTTGGGCCGAATATCCCATAAGGCTCTGCAGAAACTGAGGCACCAAAACAGTAGTTGAGAACGATGCCGCTCCAACCATGAACATCATGAGACTCGCCGCCGCGAAGTTCAGATTCTTAAACAGCCGAATGTCGATGATGGGATCTTTGACACGCAATTCCCAGATAACAAGGAAAATAAGACTGATGACGGAAATAATCGAGAGTGTGAGAATGAAGTTGGACCCGAACCAGTCGTCTTCCTGTCCTTTGTCCAGTACGATCTGAAAGAACGCTATCCCGACTGCGAGAAGGCCGAAGCCGATATAGTCGACAGTGCTGTCTTTGAACGCCGTCAGTTTCAGGAACGGAGGATCCTCAACAAACTTGTACACGAGGAATATGGCCAATATTCCGATAGGCAGATTCATGAGGAAGATCCAGCGCCAGGTGTAATTATCTGTGATCCAGCCTCCGAGAGTTGGCCCAATCGAAGGAGCTACCACCGCGGTCACACCGTATACGGAGAAGGCCAGCCCCCTTTTTTCAGGTGGAAATGTGTCGGCAAGAATGGCCTGGGCCATGGGTTGCAAGCCGCCCCCGCCAGCACCCTGAATGACTCGAGATAGCAACAAGATGGCCAGCGTTGGGGCCATGCCGCAAAGCAGCGAGCTGACCGTGAATAAAGCTAGACAGATGAGAAAGAATCGCTTTCTGCCCAATACCGTCACGAGCCAGCCTGTAATCGGCAAGATGATGGCGTTGGAAACCAGGTAGGAGGTGAGAACCCAGGTGCTTTCGTCGCTGCTTGCTCCCATGGTTCCGGCGATATGCGGAAGCGCAACGTTGGCGATGCTGGTATCGAGCACTTCCATAAAGGCCGCCAGCGACACCACAAATGCAATCAACCAAGGGTTTGCCTTTGGCTTCCATGCCGATTCGCCAGAGTGCACCCCGCTATCGGGTCCGGAATTATCAGGATCTGTTGCCATGGAGTTATGAAGCGATACCTTTCGTCATAGTGATTGAAACCGTCTTCTATGTGCCGCCGTCTGAAGGCCGGCTACATGCAGATAGCAAGCGAGACCGTCTGTGCAACGGTCTACTGATTGAGCTTCGGAGCCCCAACGCGCCGATTGCGAACGCAGCACGTCTATGGGCTTTCGCTCGTCGCTGTCCTATGTCACTGTAGTTGAACAGTGGGCGTCACTGACATTCCCTGCCGCAGTAGATGGTCGTTGTTCTGGCCCGGATCGAGCTCGATGCGGACGGGAATTCTCTGCACTACCTTGACGTAGTTTCCGGTGGCGTTTTCCGGCGGCAGCACGCTGAACCGTGCGCCGCTGGCGCCGGCGATCCGCTGGATTTTGCCCGTATATTCGCGATCGTACGCATCCACCGAGATCTTCACGGGCTGCCCGACGCGCATTTTTTCAAGCTGCGTCTCTTTGAAATTAGCTGTCACCCAGAGTCCCTCGAGTGGAACCACGTCCATCAGCTCCTGACCTGCTGAGACATTTTGGCCGGTGGCGACGCTCTTCTTGCCAATAATGCCATTGATGGGCGCAACGATGGTGGTGTACTGCAGATTCAATTCAGCCTGATCGAGCAGCGCTTTCTGTTCCTCGACCTTGGCGGCGGCGGACTGCGCTTTGGCCTGGGTGACTTTCACCTGGTCGGGTCCGGTGAGCGCGGCCTGGATCTGTGCATCCGCCTGCTGAACGCGGGTTTGCGCCTGCTCAACATTCTTCTCCGCGACGGAGATATTGTCCGTGGCTTCGGTCGCCATGGCGTTCTGCGCCTCGAGAGTGGCGCGGTCGGCATCCATTGCGCTAACCGCCGCCTCGTATTGCTGCTTCGAAATCTCGTCTTTCGAGACGAGTTGTTGGTAGCGTTCGACGTCTTGCGATGCCTTGACGAAGTTCGCTTGGGCCGCGCGGGCGTTCGCCTGCGCCGTTGCGAGGCGCGCCCGGGCCGCTTCCAGTTGGCGTTCGGCGCCGGACACGCCGGCGCTGGCATCAAGACGCGCAGAATTAGCGCTGTTGAGGGTGCTTTTTGTATTGGTCGAGGTGATCGGAACGCCTGTGCGGCTGCTCTCATACGTGGCCACCGCGTCGGCCAGATCGGCGCGCGCTTTGGCAACCGCAACTTCGTAGCCCTTCGGGTCAAGTACGACAAGTACATCGCCCACGCTGACTTGTTGTTGGTCTTCCACCTTCACGTCGATCACGTGGCCGGTGATCCGGGAACTGATGGCGTACATTTGCCCATCGACCTCGGCATCATCGGTGGATTCGAACTTCGACAGATGCAGCCAAAACAGATAACCGCCGAGAGCCAGAACCGGCAACAGGATGATGGCGAGGAGTCGCCCAAGGTGTTTCTTAGGTTTTGTCGTGTCTTGTGCTTCAGCCATTGCTATTTCTCTCCCATGAATGTCTTCAGATTCGCTTCGGCGGCGCCGATTGCCCGCGCCAGAGCTACTTTTGCGAGGTTATGCGCATAGATGCTGGAGATCAGATTCTGTTGAGCGTTCGATACCGACTCCTGCGCCTGCACGACTTCGATATTGTCGGTGACGCCTGTAATAAAGCGGTCTCGCGCCTGCGTCAGGGTCTGATCCGCCAGGTCTGCGTTGCTCTGTGCGACTACCACCTGGTCAGCCGCAGAGGTCAGGTCGAGAATGGCGGAGCGTACTTCCTCGTCAATTTGCCCCCGGAGATTCGCTAACTCCTCTTTGCGTTGCTGGACGGCGGCGTCGGCCGCCAGCATGTCGGCCTTCCGCCTTCCACCGTCGAAAATATTCATCTTTATAGCCCCGCTGACGCCGAACGTACCGTGCGAGCCGGCAAACGTAGGGCCAATTAAGTCGTAGTTCGAACTGATGCTTGCGGTGGGTAGCCATTCCGCGGAGGCGGCCTGATGAGTAAGCTCAGCCGCTTTCACCTGCGCCTGGGCGCTCTGGAAGTCGGCACGCGATGTGTAGGCGCGCTGCAGTGCTTCGTCCTGGGCGATTCCGTCGAGGGGCTTATATGGAGCCTTGTCGCTGATTTCGAATGTCTGGCCCGATGGCAATCCAATGGCGCGCGCGAGTGACAGCTTATCCTTGGCCACCTGGTTCTGCAGCGACAAAAGCTGCTGCTGCTGGATTTTCAATTCGACTTGAGAGCGAAGCTCGTCGATGGCGGGCGAGGTTCCCGCCCGGTGCTGATCCCGTGCTCTTTCATAGAGGGCCTGCGCGGTTTCCACCTGGACGCGCGTCGCGTCGACGCGAGCCGTGGTCGCGATGATTTGCAAATACGCCGATGCGACCGCTTGTACCACAAGATCGCGCGCATCTCTTACAGAAAGCTCCGCCGCGCGCAGGCTCGCGTTACCCGACAGCCAAGCCTTTCGAGCGCGCGCGTCGTAAACTGTGAACTCGCTCGACGCGCCGGCGTCCTGATAATGGGACGGCCCGATAATCGTTGGAATACCCGGGAGACGGAATCCGAAGGTTGCCAGACTGATCTGCTGCTCGGTCATGGAAACGCCGCCCGTCAAGGTAGGCAGCAGTTCGGCCAACAGTTGGATCCGCTGGGCCCGCGCGCTGGTATTTTCATTCTCTCGCGTCAAGAGTCCCAGATTGGTCTTCATACCGCGAGCGATCGCGTCGTCTAGAGACAGGTTTAATGGCACAGGCGTCGCGTCTCCGGACGGCGCACTGGCGTTAAATTGGGCCAACAGCGCAAAACACGTGCAAAATAGCGTCAAGACTGCCCTTAGGACGTTCAAATTTATTCCTCATTCCGATTGGTTATGTCGATGATGGGTCGGCAGGCCCGCTACGGCGAGGGCCGCTCAGTCCCGACCTATCTCCCTGGGGCGCATCTCGGCCATCGGAAGCCTTCGGAGCGCCGCCAGAATTGCATTCACTAATTCCGCCTCAAGTTACCTTGGCCCGGGCGTCACCAAACCTTTCGCCCGCGACATCTTTTGTCGTGCGCGTGTGGCCTCCCCTTCTCTTGAGCGACAGTTGCGGACGATCTCCGGAGCCTCCGCGCACGCCAGTCCCACGCCGGCTTCACCAAATCGGCCTTTGCCGTTCCCCGCCTTCATTTACACCCGATCGCCCTCCATATAAAGCCACACAAAAAGTCGATGTCCTCTTCTACTTCTTTCTTAGACCAACCTAGCAAGCGGCGCGTAATCAAGCTCTTGGACATATCTTGGATGATGAACGAAGTAGAAGAGGACATCGACT
>JBEKNN010000085.1:0-31227 GCA_049522755.1 Bryobacteraceae bacterium
GCTGCACATGATCCGGCGTCTTTGCGTACTTGTTCTCATCGCCTCGCCCGCTTTCGCGTTCGCTGCCAGTAAAGAGATTCAAGAGTTGCAGCGCGACGTTGCCATATTGCAAGACTTGGTCAAGCAGATCCAGCAGTCGCAGGACAAGCAGTTTGCCGCCCTCGGCGAAATGGTGCGGCAATCGCTGGACGCCGCCAACCGCGCCAACACCGCCGTGGCCGTGATCCAGAGCGGCTTTCAGCAGAGCGGCAACCAGCTGAAGACTGATGTGGTGGGACCGGTGGTAGGCCTGAGCACGCGCATGGACCAGGTGACTAACTCCGTCAGCACGCTGCAGCAGGCGGTCTCCGATCTCACCAGCTCCCTCAACCGGATCCAGGCGCAATTGACCGATATCGGCAACGCCATCAAGGTGCTGCAAACACCCCCTGCGCCTCCGCCGCCGGGCCAGACGACGGGTTCGGGCGGCGCTCCGGCTTCCGATGGCGCCTCATCCGTGCCCCCGGTGAATGCGACCGATCTCTACAATTCCGCGCGAGCCGATCATCAATCCGGCAAGCTGGATTTTGCGTTGCAGGAATACGCCCAATATTTGAAGTATTTCGCTAACACCAATTACGCGCCCTACGCCCAGTTTTACATTGGCTCGATTCACTACTCGCAACAAAATTACGACGCCGCCGCCGCCGATTTTGACACGCTGCTCGAAAAATACCCCGATACCCAATTCATTTCGCCGCAGGCGCACGAGTATAAGGGCAAGAGCCTGGTCGCGCTGGGTAAGCGGACGGCCGCCATCGCGGAGTTCAACGCTGTGATCAAGAATTACCCCGGCTCCGACACCGCGATCCAAGCCTGCACCGATCTCAAAGATCTCGGCATGCACTGCCCGCCGCCCGCACACCCCCAAACCAAGCGCAAGGACTGAGTACGACGGAGCCCGCGCCTGGCGTTTCCGGTCTTGCGCAACGCCGTTCCAGCGTGCTTGGAGGGTTGTTTAATCACCTAGCGTGACAGACATGGCCTCATACTATGCTGCTTTGCCGCAGTTCCAGCATCTCTGAATGGCGACTGGCAACGTGCGACCGCTTCCTGCTGTGGGGCATGGCCGCTTCTCTCTGCTGACGCGGCAGATGTTTCTCGCGCACACGTCTCTTCATCGCGCTCGTGGTGGCGCTTTTCGGCGCGGGCTATCGCTGTTCTGCGCAGACGCGCTGCTCACGCCCGGGCCGCTCAGCAGCGCGGTACTGGCGGGGATGTGCGTATTCTGGCTGTTCCGCAGATAGCCTTGTCGGCCTTATCTCTACCTTGTCTCTACACTTGACAAGTATACTTGATGACGGTATAGTCGTATCCAATATAGTTCGCGATGCGCGATGCAAATCCAGATTCGCTGCTGCCGCTGCCGACGGCGGTGTTCCATATCCTGATCGCGCTCGCCGACCGCGACCGTCATGGCTACTCCATCATGCAGGATGTGGCGGCCAGGACCCGGGGCAAAGTCCAGTTGAGCGCCGGCACGCTCTACAGCTCCATCCGCCGCATGCTGGAGCAAGGCCTGATTGAAGAGCTGGCGGAAAGTCCGGACCCGTCGAGCACCGATGAGCGTAGGCGCTACTACCGGCTCACGCGTTTCGGAAAGCGCGCGGCTGCGGCCGAAGTGGCGCGGCTGAGCGCCATGGTGCAACAAGCGCGAGCGACAGGGCTCGTGCCGGGTGCGTGATGCGCCGCATGATCCGCCCCAGCCCGGCCTACAGAGCGTTGCTCTACTGCTATCCGGCCTCTTTCCGGAACGAGTACGGCAACCAGATGCTGCTGATGTTCACCGAGCAGCTGGGCGAAGCCCGGCGAACGGGTGGCCGGCTCGAACAAGCCGCCCTGTGGGTTCACGCCACATTGGACGCATTGACCATCGCCCCAAAGGAGCACTGGCACGTGATTCTTCAAGACCTGCGCTACGCGCTACGCATCATGGCTGCGAGTCCCAGCTTCACCGCCGTCGCCATTTTGTCGCTGGCCCTCGGAATCGGAGCCAACACCGCAATCTTCACGCTGTGGAACGGCGTGCTGCACCGCTCGCTGCCTGGCGTACACAAACCAGAGGAACTGGTGATGCTCTCGAATCCCGACGACGCGGGCATGTGGTCCGGCCGGTGGGATGGCCGCACCGACGGCCCACGGAGCTGGCTCACCTACGGCGAATTCGAGCAGTTGCGGGATCGCGCCGATAGCTTTTCGGCGTTGATGGCATCGCAGAGCAGCCTCGATTCCTGGCAGGTCCGCGTGGATGGCGGCGGGTGGGAAGAAGTCAGCGGGCGTTTGGTATCGGGTGGATTCTTTCAGGTTCTTGGCGTTGGCTCCGCGATCGGCCGGGTATTCACGACGGCCGAGGACCGCGCCGAGACGCCCTACGCCGTCATTAGCTACAGCTACTGGCAGCGGCGTTTCGGCGGCCGCCTCGACGTGCTGGGCAAGACCATCACCATGCGCCAAGCGGCGCTGAACATCATCGGCGTCGCGGAGCCCGGCTTTATCGGTGAAACCAACGGGCAGCAGCCGGATCTCTGGATCTCCATGCGCATGCAGCCCCGCGTGATTCCGGGCCGGGATCTGCTGCACGATGCGCCTCCCGTCAAGGCGATGTGGCTGAATGTCTTCGGACGACTGAAGCCGGGAGTGACGCAGGCACAAGCGGAAGCCCAGGCCAACGCGCTCTTTCAGGCTGGCCTGGAATCGTTCTATGGCGCGGCTGCGTCGGGCGACCGCCGGCGCGAGTATCTGGATCAGCGCCTCCGAATCCAGCCGGGCGCGCGTGGAGCTTCGGAGACGCGCCATGCATACTCCCTTTCGCTCACCGCGCTGCTGGCGGCAGTGGGTGTGCTGTTGCTGATCGCGTGCGCGAATCTGGCCAACCTCTTGTTGGCGCGCGGCGCTGCGCGAAGACCCGAAATCGCCTTGCGCTTGTCGCTGGGCGCCAGCCGCGGCCGCCTGATCCGCCAGATGGTCACGGAAAGTCTGGCGCTCGCCGCCCTGGGAGGCATGGCCGGCCTCGCCGCGGCCTGGTTGCTTCACGGCGCGCTGGTGCGCATGATGGCGGAATCGGACCCCAAGTTCCACATGGGTTTCGCGCTGGACCCACTGGTGTTGGCCTTCGCCCTGGCCGCGACGCTGGCCGCGGCGATGTTGTCCGGCGTTCTTCCGGCCTGGCAGGTCACCAGGCACGACGCGGGAGCGACTCTCAAGGAACAGGGCCGCGGCGGCTCGCTGGGCCGGATGCGCTCGGGCCGATTCCTGGTGAGCCTGCAGTTGGCGCTCTCGCTACCCTTGCTGGTTGGCGCCGGTTTGTTGGCGCGGACAGTCTACAACTTGCAACGCGCGGACCTGGGCTTTCCCGCCGAGCGTCTGCTGCTGGTGCGGGTCGATTTGCGCGAGGCGACCAATGACGCCGCGCGCCGCAACAGCTTGCTGGGCGAGTTGCGCGGACAGCTTCAGCAGATCCCCGGCGTGCGCGCGGCGAGTTTTTCGACGCTTGGCGTATTCAGCGGAGGGGAGTCGTCGGACACCATCGAGGTGGAAAACTACGCGCCGAAGGGAGACAATGACCGCGGCTCTGCATTGGATGTGGTGGGCCCCGGCTACTTCTCGACGTTGGGCGTCCCCATCGCTCTGGGACGCGAGATTCTGGAGAGCGATCATGCCGGCGCTCCCAAGGTCTGCGTGATCAATGAGGCCTTCGCCAAACGGTTTTTCGACGGGCGGAACCCGATCGGAATGCGCATTACGTGGGTTGACGAAGATAAGCGGACGGCATACCAGGTAGTGGGCGTGGCCAGGAACGCGCGCACTAAGGGACTGCGAGGCGACGTCGAGCCGCGCTACTTCGTGGCCGCCGGGCAATCGCCGTCCCCCGCGAGCAATCCCTTCTTCTTGATTCGTACGGCGATGGAAACCGCGCCGGTGATGGCCGCTGTGCGGAAGCGGATCGAGAGCGTGAACGCCGCGCTGTCCATCGACTCCGCCCGGTCGATCGAAGAGCAGATAGCCCCTTTGACGGCGCAGGACCGCACTACGGCGCAACTTGCCGTAGTGTTCGGGAGCGTCGCGCTGACCCTGGCCGCCATCGGATTGTACGGCGTGCTCTCTTATGGCATCGCGCGCCGCAAGGGCGAAATCGCGGTCCGCATCGCCCTGGGAGCGCAGCCCGGCCGCGTCATTGCGATGATACTCGGTGAGACCATCGGGCTCGTCGCTGCCGGGCTGGCGCTTGGCGGGGGCCTGGCCTTTGCGGCTTCGCGCTTGATCACCAGCCGGCTTTACGGCGTCGCGCCGCAAGATCCACTCACGCTCGTGTTGGCGGCCGGGCTGCTGGTCGCGGTGGCGATCGGCGCGGCGTACTTGCCGGCGCGGCGGGCGTCGAGACTCGATCCGATGGCGGCGCTGCGGCAGGAATAAGTTGGAAGTGGGACAGACGATCGGGGTTTGTCGTCTGTCAAGCGGCTGTGCGATTGTAGGGGAAACGACAGACCGCAAAAGGCGATGGTCTGTCCTACTCTTCTTCCGGCGGTTTCTTGTGCTTCGGCTTCTTGCGCGACGCCTTTGGCTCCAGCGTCTTCCCCGCGGGCACCGGGCCCACCCGCTCGCGCGCGATGGCCCTCACTTCCCTGGCGGCGCTAAAGGTTTTCTTCTTGCGCGGCAAGCATCCTCCGTATCGCGGCCGCCAGCATCTCCGGCGTGAATGGCTTGTGCAGAAACTCCACGCGGCCCGGAGCGGTGGCTTCGAGCGCGGAAATGTCCACCGGATATCCGCTCGCAGTCAGCACGCGCAAAGAGGCGTTGGCTTTCAGCATCCTGGTGGCAAGCTCGGTCATGGAAAGTCCCTGCATGGTGGCGTCCAGCACGGCCACGGCGATGCTCTCCGGCGAGGCTTCCATTTCAGCCCAAGCTTTGTCGGTGGTGTTCGCAGTGATCACAGCGTAGCCGAGACGGCCCAGATAGGCGCCGACCATTTTCAGCAGCGCGGGCTCATCATCCACCAGGAGGATGCGCGAAGCGGAGTTGTCCATAACCGAGCCGGCGTTATGATCGCCGTATGAGATTCTATACAGAATACCTCACATTTAGAACGCAAAAGCATAGAGAATATGTGAACATCACCGACCGCGTGGAAGCCGCGCTCCGCAAGAGCGCCATCCAGGAAGGCATGATTCTGGTATCCGCCATGCATATTACCGCGGGTGTGTGGGTCAACGACGCGGAGGACGGGTTGCTGGCCGATATCGACGAATGGCTGGAGAAGCTGGCGCCGTTTCGCGCGGATTACCGGCACCACCGCACCGGCGAAACCAATGGGGATTCCCACTTGAAGAGCCTGCTGGTGCATCACGAGGTGATCGTGCCGGTGACCAAAGGCAAGCTCGATTTCGGCCCCTGGCAGCAGGTCTATTACGCCGAGTTCGACGGACAGCGCCCCAAACGCGTCATTATTAAAGTAATGGGCGAATAAGCTAATAAGCCAAGGAGGCTTTCTGAAACATTCCGTGGTGTCGATTCTCTTGAGCGCGGCGCTGACTCTGCCGCAGCCGGCCTTCCCGGCCGATCTGCCCGTGCGGACGGTGATCTTATACAAGCACGGCATGGGCTTCTTCGAACGCGAAGGGTCGCTGGGCCCGGGCGAATCGGCGCGCCTGGAGTTCAACGCATCCGATATGAACGACGTGCTGAAGTCGCTTACGATTCAGGAGCGCGGCGGCGGGAAAATCTCCGGGCTGCGCTACGATTCCATGGATCCGCTGAGCCACAAGCTGAGCGAGTTCCCGTTTCAGATCGGCGACAGGCAGCCGTTGAGCGGCACGCTCGATCAATTGAAGGGCGCGCGCGTGGAGCTGAAATTCGGCAACGAGACCGTGGCCGGCGTGATCATCAACGGGCGTTTACAGCCGGCCAGCGATAAAGCGCCCGAACGCGAACAGCTCACGCTGCTGCTCGATAACGGCGAGATGCGGACCGTGGATTTGGGCGCAGCTACCGGCGTGCGCTTCACCGACGCGGACTTGCAGCGCGAGTTCAAGGAGTATTTCGAAGCGCTGGCGGCTGCGCGGTCCAAGGAGAAGCGCAGCGTGTACGTGGATTCCACCGACGCCAAGCAGCGCGACGTGACGGCCAGTTATATGATTCCCACGCCGGTGTGGAAATCGAGTTACCGGCTGATTCTGACGGCATCGGGCAAGCCGATGCTGGAAGGCTGGGCGATTATCGACAACACCACTGGCGAGGATTGGAACAAGGTGCAGCTCTCGCTGGTTTCGGGGCGTCCGATTTCATTCATCAGCCAGCTTTATCCGCCGAAGTATGTGCAGCGGCCGGAAGTGGATTTGCCCGACGACCAGGCTGCGGCGCCGGTGCTGCATGCGGGCGGGTATGAGACGGACGCGAAGAAGACGCCGCCGCCCCAAGCCCCTCGCGCCATGGCTGGCGTCGGGGGTGGGGGCGCGGGCGGAATTCTTAGGGATAGTAACGAACTGTTCGCAGCCAGAGCAGGCCTGTCAATGGCACAAATGGGAGCTCAGAGTTCCATTGCCACCGATGCCGCCACCTCCGGCGAACTTGGCGAACTTTTCGAATACCGCATGTCGCAGCCCGTCACTATCCGCAAGGACGAATCGGCCATGCTGCCGTTCCTCCAGCAGGCCATCGATGCGCGCAAGCTGCTGATCTATTCGCATACGGGCTCCGAGCATCCCACCAATGCCGCCGAGCTCACCAACAGTACCGGCAAGACGCTCGACGGCGGCCCCATCACGGTCTACGACGGCGGCGCGTATGGCGGCGAGGCCCTTATGGAAACGCTGAAACAGGGCGATAAGCGCCTCATCGGCTACGCCGTCGATTTGGGCACGCGCGTCACTGAGGCATTCGGCAGCAAGGCGGCGGTGATTCAAGAAATTCGCGCGAATCGAGGCACTCTATCCACGAAACTGGCGGCCGAGGAAACGCGCACGTATACGGCGCGCAATGTGGATCACAAGGCGAAGACGCTCATCATTGAGCATCCACTGCGCCAGGGTTACTCGCTGCTCAACCAGAAGCCGATCGAGAAGACCGCGACAGCGTATCGTTTCGAGATTGAGATTCCGCCGGATTCCACCCAGGCATTTGCGGTCTCTGAAGAGCGGATCTATTCCCAAACCTTCGGTGTCTCTAGCCTCACGCCAGATACGCTGCTAACCTACATCCACAACGCGACGCTGAGTGATAGCGGCAGACGGCAGTTGCAGCGCATCGCCGACGAAAAGACTCAGATCGCCGAAAACGACCGCGCCTTGCAGGATGCCGCCGCTCAAGTCACCAGCTTGACGTCCGACGAAGACCGCATCCGCCACAACATCGAGAGCCTCAACAACGTCAGCGGCCAGCAACAGCAGGTGCAGAACTACGCCCGCCAGCTCGATGCGCACGAGCAGCAGCTAGCCGCCCTGCGCGACCGGCAGGCGGACTTGCAAAAGAAGAAAACGTCGCTGAGCGCAGAGCTGGACAAGCTGATCGAGGGGCTTACGTTCTAGCTAGCGAAACGAGCGTCCCCATGAGCGGGAACGCGGCGCGCAGGCGCCCGGAGAGTGCCCCGTCGCGCCACGTTTTTGAGGCCCGCGCGTCCAATTTATTTATAACGATGCAGACCCTATTGCAAGACATCCGTTTCGGAATGCGCCTCTTGCGCCAGTCCCCTGGCGTGGCGGCGCTGGCGATATTCACCCTGGCCATCGGCATTGGCTCGAACACCGCCATATTCAGCGTGCTGAACGCCGTGCTGATCCAGCCGCTACCCTATCCACATGCGGATCGCATCGTCATTCCCTGGCATCATCTGCCGAAAAGTATGGACGCCGGGGGCGATGTTCAACCGTGGGGTGGCGCGGCGGCGCTGCATTTCGAAAAGTATCGCCGGGCGTTCGCCAGCTTCGGCGCATTTCAAGGCGAAGAGTTCAATCTGACAGGCGCCGGTGATCCGATTCGTCTCGACGGCATCCGCGCCTCCGCCGGGTTCTTCCCTGCCCTGGGCGTCAAACCGCTGCTGGGGCGGACCTACACCGAACAGGAAGATCGACCGGGCAATGAGCGCGAGGTGGTGTTAGCTTATGACCTGTGGCAGCGCCAATTCGGAGGCGATGCCGCGATTGTGGGCCGCGCCATCCATTTGAATGGCGTCCCGTACGCCGTGGTTGGCGTGATGCCGCGCGAGTTCGCATTCCCGCGGGGTCCGGAAATGCCGGATAAATTCCGCTTCACGCCGCAGCCCGAACTGTGGACGCCGCTGGCGCTCACTCCTCCCAAGCGGGGCGACCCGGACGAACTCGCCATTATAGGCCGCCTCAATCCCTCGATAACTCTGGCCCAGGCGCAAGCGGAAATGGACTCCTTCGAGCGGCAACTGGATGAAGAGTTTCCCACCGGGCGCGGCTGGTTCGGATCTCGCGTCGAGCCGCTGGCTTCGCAAATTTCCGGCGGGGCGCGCCGTCCGCTGTCATTGCTGCAAGCGGCAGTCGCGCTGGTGCTGCCGATCGCGTGCGCCAACGTGGCCAATCTGCCGCTGGCGCGGTCGGCGCGGCGAAAGAAGGAGGTCGCTCTGCGGGCGGCGCGGGGCGCGGGGCGCGGCCGCATTGTCCGCCAACTGCTGGCGGAAAACCTGCCGCTGGCTTCGGCGGGAGGCTTCGGCGGGGTTCTGATCGCGGGTTTTGGAATCGAACTGGTGAAGCGGATGGGCATCCATCAACTGCCGCGCATGGAAGATCTCGCGCTGAACCCGGCGGTGCTGGCATTTTCGATTGGAACCACCATCGCAGCCAGTCTTCTGACCGCGCTGGCGCCGGCTCTGGGCGCGGCGCGCTTCGACCTGCACAGCGCGCTCAAGGAAAGCGGCCGCGGCTCTACTGGCGGACCCGGTGGCGAGCGCTTCCGCACCGCGCTGTTGACCGGGGAAATCGCCCTGACGCTGGTGCTGCTGGTGACCGCCGGATTATTTGGCCGCAGTTTCCTGGCGTTGATGAAGGAGGACCCGGGCTTCAACCCGTCGCGAGTTCTGGCCTTCGAACTGACGCTGCCGGGAACGCGCTACTCCACGCAGGATGGGATGGTCGCGGTATACCGCAGCGCGCTGGACCGTTTGAGCCAACTGCGAGGCGTGGAAGCCGCGGGAATTGTGAATCCACTGCCCATGAGTGGGGGTGAGGAGTGGACGGTATTCGGCTTGATCGGCCGTCCGACGGACCCCATACACCCGCCCTTGACGGCGTACACCATCGCGAGCCCAGGCTACTTCAGCGCCATCGGCACGCGCATCCTGCACGGGCGAGCGTTCCGACAGAGCGACACGGCCGACTCGCTGCCGGTTACCATTATCAGCGACGCGTTCGCCCAGCATTATTTCCAGGGTGAGGACCCTCTCGGAAAACAGGTCCGCCTGGGAACGCGATATCCGGCAATCACGATCGTCGGGGTGGCTGCCGGGGTGAAGCGATTTTCCATGAGCGAAGCGCCCGGAGCCGAGATGTACGTGCCGTATACGCAGCGGCCCTATCCCGCGATGAACACGATGCAGGTGGTGGTGCGGACGTCGGCGGCGCCCGAGGGCATGGCCTCCAGCGTACGCGGTGCGATCCACGGGCTCGATGCGGAGCTTCCGGTGGCCAAGCTGAATACGCTCGATTCGCTGGTTTCAGATGCCATGGCGCGGCCCAGATTTTCGATGGCGCTATTGCAGATCTTCGGACTGATCGCTATGGCGCTGGCGGCCGTCGGGCTGTATGGCGTGATCTCGTGCGCGGTGGCTCAGCGCACGCGGGAAATCGGCATCCGCATGGCGCTGGGCGCGAGACCGGCGCAGATCGTTCGCATGGTGCTGCAACAGTGCGGGCGGGTTGCGCTGCTGGGGGCTGCGCTCGGGGTCGCCGGAGCGCTGGCGGTGGGCCGCGCCGTCCGCAGCATGCTCTTTGAAACCAGACCCGCCGACCCGCTGACATTCGTGGCGGTCACGGCGGCGCTCTTTGCCGTCTCGGCCTTCGCCTGTTATTTGCCCGCGCGCCGCGCTATGCGAGTGGACCCGCTGATCGCGCTGCGAGAGGAATAGCTTCCGGCCGCCAGCGCCGCACCGCGACTACAATGGTCAACGCCTGCACCACCACGATGAGCGCCACGCAGGCCGGCCATCCGCCGCGGTTCCAGAACCATCCCGGCAGCGCCGAGCCCAGCGTGCCGCCCGCATAGTAAAACACAGTGTACAGGCCAACGGCGGACGCCCGCGCATCGCGCGCCGCGACGCCGATGTAGGTCGACGTGGCGGCCTGGGTAATGAACACTCCCGTGGCAAGCATCGCCAGCCCCAGAATCACCACCGGAAGACTATGCGTCAACGTCAACAGGATGCCGGAGATTCCCGCGGCAAACGAAGCGACGAGCACGAAGCGGTGCCCCACGCGGTCGATCGAGCGGCCGGCAAACGGAGTGACCACGATTCCCACCAGGTATACCGTGAACAGCAGACCGAGCGCTTGCGTGCCCAGCCGGAACGGCGGCGCGGCCAGATAGAAGTTGACGTAAGTGAAAGTCGCGATCAGCGCGAAGAGCACGCAGAACCCCACCGCACAAGCGGCCAGCAGGCGCGGATTGCGGAGATGCCGCAGCATATCCCGCGCCGCCGCTGCGGGCAAAAACCGGCCCCGGTGAAAGTGGCGGCCGGCTGGCAGCCATGCCCACACGATGGCGGCTCCGGCGGCATTGAGCAGCCCGAGCGTAACGAACGACCATCGCCACGAGGCATGCGAAGCCACCAGCGCCGCGATCATCCGGCCGCTGAAGCCGCCCAGCACCGTTCCCGTGACATAGGCGGACATGGCCGCCCCGGCCCCCGCTTGCCACTCTTCGTTAATATAGGCGACAGTCACGGCCGCGACTCCCGGCGTGAGAATGCCTTGCCAGAAGCGCCAGAACAGCAGCGAGTGGAGCCCGGTGGACGTCGCGGCCAGCGTGGCCGGCAGCGCCATCAGAAACGCTGCGGGAACGATCACGCGCTTGCGCCCGAAGCGATCGGCGACCAGTCCGATGAACGGCGCCGCCATCATCACGCCCGTGGTGGTGGCGGTCATCACCAGGCTGATGGCGGCGGCTGAAGCTTGGAACTCCCGCGCGAGCAGGGGCAACAGCGGCTGCGGGGCGTAGATGGTGAGGAAGGCGCAGAATCCGGCAAGGACCACGGCGGCGGTTCGGGAGCGCGGGCTTGGCTGTGACATGCTGGGCTGTGGCATGCTCGGCTGTGACATGGCCAAATGCAAGCATAGCGCCAAGTTGGGCGGGGCCATGGCTTGGCAGCAGGATTCCATGCAGGCCGTTATCGGTCGGCTCGGGGCTTGGCCATTCGCAGGCCATGGGCCCGCGCCACGGTTATCTGTTAGACTGGAAAAGCTATGGGAATTCCGAATGTGAAGCGGTTCCGGCCTTTTTGCCCGACCTGCAACGATAGTTATACCTTGATGGCTGTCCTGCCCACGAATGCGGACGTCGATAGCTACCTGAAGGACGCGGTGTCGCGTCACGATCACAAAGCCTTCCAGGAAAGCAAAACGCAGCAGTTCAAAGTGCGCGTTGGCCAACAGAAGCAGAAGAAAGCTAAGTAATCGCTGGGCCGCGGACAGGCCCGGAGGCCTGTCCTACATTCTCGCTTGCAAATTCCGCACCGCGGTCAGCGCGGCTTGAGCTACATCCGGGTCCGGATCGTTGCTCAGTTTCTGTAGCTGCGCGATGCTTTGGCTGTCGCCGCTCACCGCGAGCACGCGAGAGAGGCCCATCTTTTCATCCTTGGTCCCGTTCGCCAAAGGTCCATATAGCGCGCTCCGCACCTGCGGATTTCTGGTCAACTCGATCAGGAAGGGCTGCGCGATGCCATTGAACGCGGCCGAATTGAGATTGTTGATCAGGAATTGCAGCGGGCTGAACTGGCTCACGTCGGTCTTGCCGAGAGCTACCAGCGCGAACGCCAGCGACAGGCGGGGAGACGTCTTCGCTTCCTCGTCCCAGGCCTTCTGCACGGTTGGCAGATCCACCGGGTTCGCGAGGCGCGCAAAACCTTCCGCGGCCGAGGCGCGCAGCTTCTCGTCCTTGTCGCTCAGGTATTGAACGTAGAGGGCGCGGCTCGATTCGGCCGGCAGCATGGCGATGGCCTCCAGCGCAGCGCGTCTCACCTTGACGTCGCGCGCCCGATTGAAAACCTCGATAAGGTCGGGCAGCGCCTGCTTGTCCTGCAGCAGGCCGACGGCTTCCATCGCCGTGGTCTGCACCTTGGGATCTAGATCGCGCAGCAGAAACGCGATGCGCGGCCCGGCCGATTCGTCGCGGATCTTTTCCAGGGCGACCAGCGATTCATAGATCAGCCCGGAGTTCTTCGAATGCGCGGCATCCACCAACTGAGGAAGCGCCGCGTGGCCGCGCAGAACGCCGACGGCCCGCGCGGCGTTCGCGCGCACGTCCATGCTGGCTCCGCCGCTCACCAGGGCGGCCAGCGCGGCGATGACCTCCGGCCGGACCGTGACATAGCGGTCGATCACCTGATCGTTGGTGTCGGTGAATTTGCCCTTGATATCCGTGCCGACGCGGCGGATGGATCCGGCAAAGCCCGACTTCAGATAGCCGGGCAAATAGAAGTTGACCAGGCCGTCAGTCGCCCGGATCTGGATCTCGGGGTCGGCATCGTGGGTGGCGGAAATCAGCGGATCGAGACTTCGCACGGTGCCGATTTCGCCGATCTGCTTCACGGCTTCCAGGCGCACTTCCCGGTCCGGGTTTTGCAGATACTCGGCAAGCTTGGGGATTGCGCTCGAGCCCGCCTTGGCCGCATCGCGGACATCCTTTGGGCGGACAACGTTCTGGGCTACGGCCAAGAAGGGAGTGGAGCAAGCAAGCAGGACGACCACTGTGCAACGCATGTTTCTATGCTATCAGCCACGGAGTGTTGCGGGCACGGATTCTGTCGGAATACGGGCGCCTCGGCTTGCCGGCGCTTGCTGTTAGTTAGCCGTGCAAAGCCGAGCGCCCGGTGCGCCTCGGACGGGGCAGGCCATGGCCCGCCCCACTAGTCCTATTGGAATGCGATCGTGCCGAGGTTCGAAACCTGGCCGTCCACGGTAACTGTCACATTCACCATGCCGGAGCCTGCCAGGCTCGCCGGCAACAGGATGTTGATCTGGTCCAGACCGGCGTAGGTCCCCTGCGCTCCGGCATAGGCAGGGGTATAGGTCGTGCCGTTGATGCTTACCGTGATTACCGAGCCGAACCGGATGCCCGTGCCGTAGAGCAACAGGTAGAACGTGTCGCCGGCCGGCGTCAGGCTGATGGGCGCGTTGACGAAAGTCTGGCCGTTCAGCGTGGCCGTATCCGTGTAGGTCTGCGCGCCGCCGGGAGCCACTGAAACCACCTGGGCCGACAGCGGACCGGCTCCGCTGTCGTTGGCCGTGAACACGCCGGGCGCGGAATTCGTCACTGTGATAGTAGCCGTAAACGTCGCGCTCGCCGTGGTCACGGTTACAGTGGCCGTTCCAGTGGCTGTGCCCGGCGGAATCATAAAGGCAATCTGCCCCGCCGACACGTAGAAGAGCTCCGCCGGACGCGCCGTGCCGGCGCTATCGGTAACCATCACGCTGACTCCGCCGAGAGTGACCGGCAGCGGCAAGGTGGCCGTCAGAGTCTGCGTCGTGAGGGCGGTTCCGAACACCGTAACGATTTCGTCCTGCGCGAAGTCGATGGCGTACGACGCCGCGTTCACCACCGCGATCGCCGACACGTTGGTGCTGGCGCTGGTGGCGAAGTTGCCGTCGCCCGAGTACACGGCCATGATCGGATCGGTAGTTACCGGAATCGTGATGGATGCCATGCCTCCCGCGAGCGTCGCCGTGCCCACCACCTTGCCAGTTACGGTATCGATGAACTGAACCGTCCCGGTGGGCGTACCGCTTCCCGGCGCGACCACGGCGATGATTGCGGTCAGGGTTTCCTGGCCGTTGTTCGTGTTGGCGGTCAGCGTGGCCAATATCTGCGCCTTATTGACCGTGACCGAACTCCCGTTGCCCGAGGACGAACCGTAATTTGCGTCGCCCGAATAGACCACGGTAAAGTTATTCACTCCTACCGGCAGGGTCAGCGTCAGAGTCGCAACGCCGTTAACCAGCGTGACTGCGCCGCCAACGGGTAAGCCGTTGTCGTAGAACTGAACCGTGCCTGTGGGGACCGCGCTTCCGCTCTGCGTGACTTTCGCCGTCAGCGTAACCGATTGGCCATATACCGCCGCACTGAGGTTAGAGCCTAAAGCGACCGTGGAACCGGGCTTGTTCACCCCCAATCCATAGGTGCCCGAAGAGCCGCTGTACTGAGAATCGCCGCTATAAGTTGCCACGATAGTATTCGATCCGGCGGGCAGCGTGGTGGTAATGCTGGCCACGCCGCCCACCAGTGTGACCGTTCCAATCACAACACCGTTATCGGTGAAGGTAACCGTCCCGGTGGGCGTGCCGCTGCCACCGGTTCCGATCACGCTGGCGGTCAGGACAACCGGCTGATTGGCAGCTGGAAGGATCACGTTAGTAGTTATGGTAGTGGTGGTGGTAGGCGTGCGAGTAACGGCAGGCGTCCCAGAGCTGCTCGGGTTGTAATTAACATCCCCGGCATAACTGGCAAAATACGACCCAGAGGGCAGCACCGCCGAAAACGTGCCGTTAGCCAAGATTCCGCTGGCCACCTGCGCTCCTCCGGAGTTGAAGATGTTTACCAGGCCTGTCGGCGTCGGGGCTCCGGGCAAGTTCGTACAAAATGGGGCCGTCCCAGCGTTGCATGGCGTTACCGTAACGACGATATTGGTCCCCGAAACCGCAATCGAGGTCGCGCTATTAGCTCTGCTTATGACTAAGGGGGGAGATAGCGGAACCGCAGCGCCGGCCAGATAATTGGAATCGCCGTTGTAAGTTACGACCAGGTTAAAGTTGCCGGCGGACAACACCGGCAAGTTGCCGGCTCCGGTTCCGGTGACGATCGTCGCTACGCCATTGACCAGCGTAGCTGTGACATTGACGCCGCTCCCGGTAATTGTCACTGTGCCCGTAGGAGTAGGCAAGAGCGTGGGCGACCCGCTAGCGGGCACAATCACAGTAAGAGTTATCGGTTGCCCGGACGCGGGGGACGTCGGAGAAAGAGTAAAGCTGACCGGGCCCGTCGCCGCCTTCGTGGTGGCCAGCGTCGTGGAGTTGGCGCTGCTCAGGAAACTCGGGTCGGTGCTGGAATAGGTGGCGGTGAACGTGTAATTGGTATTGGCCGCCGAGTAGATCTCAAAGCTGCAAGTGGCGACTCCCGCGGCGCTTACGGGGACCGCCGAGGCGCAGGATGTAACAGCGGAATTCGCCACCGTGCTGCTAAAGAGCGTGCCATTGAGGCCGAAGGTAAAGCTTCCCGTGAAAGGACTACCCGGAGTTCCCGCCGGGCTCTGGCTTACCGTCGCAGTCAGTGTAACCACGGTCCCCAATGCCGCGGGATTTGGCGTAGCCACAAGGGTAGTAACAGTGGAGGCTTTGTTCGCGGTCAGTGAAGTCGTGTTAGTGCTGGTCAGGAAGTTGCTGTCGCCGGAATATGTTGCGGTGTAAGTAATCGAGCCCGTAGGACCGGCGAATTGGAACGTGCACGCGGCAACGCCCGCCACCAGGGTGACTGGAGTTCCGCAAGTGGAAGTGGGGGGAACCGTGCCGCCCAGCGTAAACGTGTATGTTCCTGTCGGGATTAGGCCAGCCGCTCCGGAACTCGCCGTCGCCGTCAACGTCACCGTCTGGCCGACCGCCGCCGAATTCGGCGTGGCCGCCAGCGTGGTAGTGGTAGCGGCGCGGATGGATGTTAGTGAGTTGGTTCCGGTGCTGGGCTGGGTGTTGATGTCGCCGCTATAAGTGGCGGAGTAGCTAATGGGGACGCCAGTGGGAGAAAGACCGCCGGGGCCGGCAAGCTCGAAATTGCACACCGCCGTATACGTGGTGGGAGGGCCGGCATTGGTATTGAGGGTTATCGCGCCCGCGCAGGTGCTCGTGGGAGGCGCGTTACCGCCCAAGGTGAAGGTAACAGTCCCGGTAGGCACGATTGCCGAGTTCGACACGGTAACCCCCGCGGTAAGCGTGACGGTATTGCCCACGGTGGCCGGATTGGGAAATGGCACGAGGAGCGTGGTGGAGGACACCTTGGTAACATTAAAGCCGAATAGAGCCACCGTGCCGAGCGTATAGTTGACATCACCCGCGTAAGTGATGCTAATACGCGCCGAGCCCGCCGGAAGCTTGGCGCCCGGTCCGACGACCACGGTGCAAGTAGCTATACCGGCGCTCAGAGTAGCGCCCGTGCACACAATTGCGTTGCCGTCGGTGGTGTTAATAAAGTTGACGGTTCCAGTCGGAGCCGTCATTTGCCCGCCCGTGTAAGTCGCTATCAGGGTTACGCTCGATCCGATGACGGCGTTCCCGCCGGGCGAAAGCTGGCTGGGCGTTCCGGAGCTTACCGTGAAGGTCGCTGGAGATTTACCAATTGTTATAGTTCCGGTCGCCGAGGTAGGCTCAACGAAGGCTCCGTTGTTGCTGCCGTAAGTAGCGGTAACATTGTGCGGGCCGACTGCCAGGTTGGACACCGTAACGGAAGCAGTCGCGGTAGTAGAAGAGCCGAACTGAGCAACAGGCTGGGTCGTCCCGATCTGCGCATTGCCGTTGCTGGTGTCTATAAACGTCAATGTTCCCGGAGTGGGCGGCAAGGTTCCGCTAACCGCAGTCACCGTAGCGGTGATGGTGACGGGCGCCCCAACGACGCCGGGGCCCCCGGTTGGAGGGGTAACTGTATCGCCTATTGGCGTAGTGGGCGAAGTGATGGTCTGCCCAGTCGATGTCGAGCCGATGAAGTTTGCGCCGGCGGTGTAGACCGCGCAAATTGTATAAGAGCCCGCGGGTGTAACAGTTGCGGCGCCGCTCGATGCATTTCCCGTGCCGTCCACAGCGACATTAGCAAGAAGGCTGCCCCCGGGACAGTTCTGGCTGGGGCCAGACAATGCGAAGAATTGGATACTCCCGGTATTCACCGGGGCGACGCTCGGCGCCACGGGGGTTGCCTGCGCATGGAACGTGAAGACGTCGCCGGTGGTGACAGCGGTGACGTTGGGCGCGGCAACCTGCGTCGCGGCGGGGTTCACAGTGAGAGTGCCGGGAGCACTGGCGCTGGTGACATACCCTGCGCCGACCGCCGGAGTGTACGTCGCGGTGACGGTGTAGGGGCTGCCACCCGTGCCCGGTCCGGGCGGGGTAATGGTGCAGGAATAGGTTCCCGTGGCGGTCACCGTTATCCCGCTGCAACCGGTGATTCCGCTGACGGTCACCGTACCGTTAGGTATTCCGCCGCCAGCGCTGGTTACGGTTCCACGCACGATCAGCGGCTGTCCGTAAACAATCGGGTTGGCGGAAAAGCTCATGGTAGTGGTGGTGTTCGCCGCAGCGATAGTAGTGGAAATACTGTTCGCGGAAGTGCTTGCCGTATCAGCCGGGTCTCCCAGGAAGTGCGCGGTTACCAGGTAAGCCGTCGCGCTTACCGCTAAGGGAGGGTTGGGAACGAAGGAAGCCGTAAAGGTAGGTGGGCTGGTTTGCGGACTAACCGTGACAAGACCCACGGGCGAGCCGTATGCCGCGCCATTTACCAGGAACTGCACTTGTCCCGAGGGTGAGTTGCCCCCGACGGCTGTCACCGTCGCGACGTAAGGCGTAGTTATCCCAAACGGCTGGCTTCCGGTTGGGCCGGAGGTCATAGTGGTCGACGTGGGGTTGAGGACCGTATAGGTGGCGCCGTTGCTGGGCGGGACTTCGGCCGAGTAATTGACATTGCCCGAGTACACTACTGCAACCACTGTGTTGCCCGAGGGAATTTGGAGTATGGTAAATTCACACGTGGCCGGGCCCGACGACGGGAGTCTGTAAACCTGGCCTGAGGCGACGCAACTGCCTCCGACCGGAGTGGTGGAACCAGCTACGTTGCAGGTACCATTGATACAGGGCACAATGGAGCCAGTGGGCGTACCGCTCGCCCCCGTCAATGTCACCGTGACGGTCACCGGGACGCCACCCGCCGTCAGCGTTCCGGACGGGGGACTGAAGCTAAAGGCGATGGTGGGAATGCCGGAGCCGTCGGTAAAGGTAGTCTGAGCCTGGAGCTGGCTGCCGGTCGCCGTCAGGATAAAATTCATGCCGAGGTGGCTTTGATCCACCGCGAATCCGGCAACCGTCACGTTCCCGGCCCCATCCGCAATACCGGAGCCCGTGAATTCGATGTGGTGCTGGTCCACTGGAACGGTCATGATCTGCACGGACACCTGCTCGCCCGGCTGCCACCCGCTGCCCGAGATGTTGACGGGCGTTCCTGGCGCATAATCGGGCTTATCGGTCCCGATGACTACGTATTGAAACAGCTCGCTGCTATTCAAAGACCCGCTGCTGTTCCGGCCGCCCGCCACTAAGAGGCTGCCCGGACGTAGAACGGCCGCGACGTTTTCCTGGCGGCCGATATTGAGCGGCGCGGAAGCCAGTATGGCGCCGGTCCACGGAGCGTAGGTTTCGGTGGAGGCGAGTACGCCGGAAGCGCCGGTTCCGCCCGTGATCAGCACCTGGCCATTGTTGGCCAACGCATACGCGGCGTGGTAGGCGCGCGGGGTTACCAGGCTCGGTCCGGCCGTGGAAACGCCCTGCACAGGGTCGAAGATTTCCGTCGAGCCCAACAGGTTTCCATTGGGATCCCTGCCGCCGGTGATCAGAACCGTCCCGTCCGGAAGAGCCGCTGCCGCGAAATCCCGACGCGCTTGCGCCATGGATCCGGCCACCGATACCGTGCCCAATACGCCGTTGTAAATCTCTACCGAGCCGAGCGTCGCAGATCCGCTGGAGCCGCCGGCAATCATGACCTTGAGGCCCGGCAGCAACGCCATGGCAAACTCATTGCGCGGCGTGTTCAACGTTCCGACGGTGCGGAATGTGCCGGTGGGCGGATCGAATTCCTCTAACGCGGACACAATGGCGGATGCGTTCGTGCCGCCCGCAACCCAAACCGCGCCCCAGCCATTCACTACCGCCTGATGGCCTTCGCGCGCCGCGTTAAGACTGCCGGTAGTCTTCCAGGTTTGAGTGACCGGGTTGAAAATCTCGGCGCTGCTGAGGGCGCCAGTGCCATCGTCGCCGCCCATGACCAGCACGGTTCCATCCAAAAGCGTTGCGCAGGCGGCGCCGGCGCGGGCGTGGTTCATGGAGGCCGTCACTGTGAAGGCGCCGCCGGTTCCATAGATTTCCGCCGTGTTGACGGGTCCCGAGTTCCCGATCCCCCCGGCCACGAGCATGCTGCCGTTCTGCAAAATGACGGAGCACGCTTGCGCGCGCGGCGCGTTCATCGCCGCTGCGAGCGTCCATTGGTTCAAGTCTGAGCTCGAAACCTGGGCGCCGGCAAAAGGCGCGGTCACGGCCGTGAGTAACGCTAAATTGCGAAAAAGAGACAAGGGTACTCTGCGCACAACAAACCTCCGGATGGAACACTGAAGTAGACGAGTATATATCAAGACCGGAATTCTTTTCCAGTCAAATGATTGAATTTAAAAGCGGGGATGCGCAAATGTTGTCAAACGGAGGAGGGCAAACGTACGGGGAATGACAGACGAGGAGTTACTGGCCTCGCCTGTCTTTAGGGCAAACCCACTTAGTCTGGGGTAGATCCCACTAAAACGCGCAAGCGGCGCAGTTGGCCCCGCTTGTTGGCAGCAAATAGCAGTAACAGAATCCCGATTGCAAACAGGCCGGCGGACGAAGGCTCCGGAACAGGAGCCCCAGCGACATCAAGTGTGTCGAGCAATGCGCCGGCAGTATCGTTCATGACCAATTCGACGCTCGCGATATTATCCTCGGGATCGTAGAACTGCACATAAGGCGCATCGTTGCAAGGCTGAGGGCCGGCACTATTAGTCAATCCGACGCATTGACCACCGCCACCCGTGTCCGAAACTTGATAGGTGCCGAGTATATTGCCGTGAGAGTCATAGGCAATCAATTCGGCCGTGAAATTCGAATTAGTACCCTGCAAGGAACTTACCTGAAACTCGACAAAACTGAGTGTCTGCTGGAAGCTCAAAGTTACAGTTGTATTAGGATCGGTAGTTCCTGGAGCAGCTACCGCTCCCAAGAGGTTGTCTCCCAAAACTCCCTCAGGAGGCGGCCCTGGAGGCGTCGTCTCGGAATTAAAGTGGCCTGCGTAAGTCGCCTCGGGGCTGACCATGAAAGCCGGCACCCAGGCGGAGCCGTTCCAGGCAAGCGCCGTGTTATCCAGGCCTTCAAAATCGGCGTTGGACGAGACCGAGAAGTTGTCGCCATCGATCGATCCCGACAGGGGTCCAGGTACGAGCCCGCTGGTCGCCGGCAGCACGCTTGCCCAACTTAAGGAAGACGTGGGCGTGAGCAAGGGCTGGTCGCAAACCTGCGAGGAGAATGGACCGGAATTTCCTAGCTGCATCGAACAGACTACTGAAGTCGCGTATGCAGATTCCATGGCTCCAACCGCCACACCCGCTAGCAGATAAAGTATTCGCCTGAGCACGCTCATTAGCCTCGCAGGTTTAGTTTACGCTGCCTGCCTCCCGGGAAACAAGAGGGAAACCGCGCGTAGGGCAATTTTTTTTTGAAATTGTTAGTATTAACGAGAACAAAACGGCTTTATTTTCACACGTTTAGTGGAACAGGTGTGCTTTCGGTACCATGTCTTTGCGATGCGTACTAACCCACACGTCCGGTGGATCGGAAAATCAAACCGGACCGAAGGCGCGGGGCGCGATTTTCGAAACAATTCGCAGTGAATTTGAGAGATGGCACGGGTCAAAAAGCGTAAGGCGGGCTAGCAACGGGTAGAGATCCGGGTTCCCGTGGGCTGGGCCAGCTGATGCGGGCGTGCCATGGGACTTGGCTTCAACACTGTTCACCTGACGCCTGCGATTCGAAGCGCGTTCACACGAGTGTGAACGCTGCACGCAATGAGTGCGTGCGCCACGATTTGATCGAGGATTATCGATCGTCGGCCCGGCGCTCACGCTGATACGGGGTCTTCAGATACTTGGAGGCCTCCGTCTGCGCTCCCTGAGTGTCGTCCTTGGTGCGGATCGCCTGGTTATACTGATCCACGGCGCGGTCGCGCTGGCCGCTGATATCGTAGATCCAACCGAGGTGTATGCGCGCCCACACTTCGGTCCACTTTGGGTTGAGGTCGCCCTCAAGCGTCGAGCGGAATTTGTTGGCCGCATCCTGATAGTCGTTCTGCAGAAAATAGGCCTCGGCGATGCGGTAGCTCGCCAGCGAGCTGGTGCTTTTGGTCTCAAGAGCCTTCTGATATTCGCGCAAAGCCTCGCCGAACTCGCCCAGTTGCATGAACTGCTCGCCGCGGCGAATGGCCACCGCCACGCGCAGGTCCGGGTCGTAACGCAGCACCTGATTGTTCGGGTCGATCACGATCTTCTTCGGCTTGCCAAACGTATCCACGGAGAACTCCGAAGAGGTTCCCATCACCTCGACCTTCTGCTCTTCGGGATTGCCTTCGGTTTCGATCTTCAACGTTACCGGCATGCGGAACGTGTCCAGATCCTGCGTGATCTTCCCCATCACGCGAAAGCCCTTGGTCACGCGAAAAACCGTGTACTCCAGCTTGAACTCCGGCGCGCCGCTCGATTCGATCCACTGAATGAAGAAGTAGTCGAGGCTCTGCCCGAAAGCCGCTTCCGCCGTTTTGCGAAAATCGTCGGTGCTCACCGATTTCCAGGTGTTCTCCTGCGCGAAATTCTTGAGCGTCAGGAAAAACTTGTCGTCGCCCATCACGTGGCGCAGCATATTCAGCACCGCCGCGCCCTTGCTGCCGGTGAGCGCCCACAGCTCAGGCGAGTAATCCTCCAGGCGCCCGGCCTGAATCACGGGCACATTTTCTATGGTCAGCGACGCCACCATCTCGCTGCGCAGCTGCGCTTCCATGGCGCCGGCGCTCACGGAGTGCTCGGTCCACAACAGCTCGGAGTAAGTGGCCAGGCCGTTCTCGATCCACAGGTGATTGCGCGTCACCGGCGAAAGCAGCTCTTCCCACCACTGGCGGGAAATTTCATTGGCCAGCACTTTGGAGTTGGCGCGCGTCCCGATGGTTCCCGGCGACAGAAAAACCATCCCCGGCGCCGCATAGCCGTTGGGCGAACCCGCTTCGGTTTCCACCAGCGTCAGATTCGCGTATGGCGGCAATCCAAACACGCTGGTAAATTGCGTCATGATCTTGCCGGTTTCATCGCCATAGGCCTGCGCCATGCCCGCTTCCTGGCCATGGAAATAGATCGCGCTGCGCGCGCCCTCGGACTGGATGAGCGCCGGCGGCCCCTTCACCACCGCGATGCTGCCGGGAAAAGAATGTCGTTCAAACTTGAATTCAAACAGGTTCTTATCGCCCTGCTTCTGATGCGAATCGTTGCCGCTGCCCACCACCGTATAATCCGCGGGCACGGTCACGCGGATGTCCGCGCCGAAACGATTGGTGGTATACCCGTTCACCGGGAACCAGCGGGCGGGATACAGCAGGAAAGCATAATCCGCGTGGATGGCCGCGAATTTGATGCCATTGACGGGCGATTCCTCGTCGCCGCTCAACTTGCCGTCGTAATAGAACGTCGCCGAATAAGGTTGTCCCTTCGGCAGCGGCTGCTCGAAACTAAGGCGGACCGTGAAATCGCTCTGATTGCGCGATGCCTGGATCTGCTTACCCGCCGCATCCACCACGCGCGAAACGTTGAGCGCATTGTTCAGCTCAAACGTGGCGCCGGTGACGCCGTCGTCGAGCGGCGTGAAGCGCACCGTGGCCTTGGCCGTCAGGCTCTGCGTATTGGGTGAGATGTCGGCATCGATGGCGTAATCCTGAACGTCGATGCGGTTGCGCCCGGCTTGCTGCGCCACCGCGGGGAAAGCTAACGCAAGCAATGCGAGCGCGGCTACTACGGGGATAACTACGGGGGCGATAGCGGCGGCAGCCGGGGCTGCAACGGAGGCGGGCGCGGGCGCGGTTCCCCGGATACGCGAATTACGAAACATGTGCGGCTTGTCCTTCCAGAATTTCATGAATGATGGCGGCGGCGCGCTCCGGAGCGTTCCCCCCACCCGATAATTTCTCCCGGACTTCGGCCAGTCCCGCCTGCATGCGGCCGCGCGCCATTGCGTCCGTCAACAACCGGCGCGCCTCTTGCGCAATCCGCTCGCCGGTCATCTGGTCTTGCATCAGCTCGGGCACGACGGCGCGGCCCGCAACCAGATTCACCATGGAATAAAATGGCACATCCACCAACATTTTGCCCATCGCCCAACTGGCCGCGGTCACCTTATAAAACGTAACCATCGGCGTCCCCAACAAGGCGGCTTCCACCGTCACGGTGCCGCTCGCCGCCAGCGCCAGATCCGCATGCGCCATGGCATCCCAGCTTTCCCCCTCGATCACCCGGATCGGCGACTCACCCAGCCGCTGCCGGAAAAATGCAGCCCCGGTATTGGCCGAGGCCGGCAGCAGGAAGTTCAAAGGCTGCTGCGACGGCCCTTCGCGGAGCTTGCCGCTCAATTTCCAATCCGGCCCATCCCCAATCAGCCTCACCGCGGCATCCATCAGCGCCGGCAGATGACGCGCGGCTTCGCCACGGCGGCTACCCGGCAACACTGCTACCAATGGACGAGTCAAATCCAATCCGTGTTTCCGGAAAAATGCCTCTTTTCCCATCGAAGGCTTGACCAGCGCGGCTAGCGGATGGCCGATATAGGTCGCGCGGACTCCTTCCCGCTCAAAGAACTCCTGTTCGAAAGGGAAAATACACAGCAGATGGCGCAGCACGCGGCGCATGGTTTTCACGCGTCCCTTCCGCCAGGCCCAAACCTGCGGCGCCACCAAATAGGCCACCGGGACGCCGCGCGCGTGGAGCTGTTTCGCCACCCGCAGATGGAAATCCGGCGAATCGGCCAGAATCGCCAGATCGGTTTTTGCTTCGTCCACCGACGCCAGCAGCTTGCGGTATTCGCGGTAAATCCGCGGCAGATGCGCCACCACCTCCACCAGACCCACTACCGCGAGGCTGGCGGCATCCACGACGGTCTTCACTCCGGCGGCGCGCAGCCGCGGACCGGTGCAGCCGAAGAACTCCGCGTCCGGCCATGCACGCCGTAATTCCTCCACCACCAGTGCGGCATAGAGGTCACCCGACGCCTCCCCCGCCGACACCAGAATCCTGCGGCGCATATGTTCTAATCTTCTCACGCCGATTCGGCAGGCGGCTGAAACTTGGGCGATGGCGGATTGGGTTGGTACGGGGGTAGCGGAACGGGCGGCGAGGCAAACGGCGAGCCTGGGGCGGATTCTGGCGAAACGAAGCCAATTTCGCGTAACTAGTTTTAGAATGTTTGGTTTGCGGGGGCATGGCGGGCTCCCGAAACGGTGACGGCGGGGTTCAGCGCGGCAGTTCGGAGACCACGAACCCCGATTACGCCGCGAGGCTCCGGGCGAGCGGCGGCTGCCGTTTGCCTCATTGCGCCGGCGTCTTGTCTAACTGCTCCTTCACCCAGACACGGTGCGGGTTGATCTCGAGCGACTTCTGGAATGCCTGCCGCGCCTCGGCGTTCTTGTTCTCCTTGCGCAAGCTCAAGCCCAGCCAGAGGTAAGATTCGGCGCGCTTAGGGTCCAGCTCGATGGACTTGCGGAAATCGGCGACGGCCAGCTCGAAACCGCCGCCCAGCGCCGCGGGCAAGTAGTAATTGCCCACGCCGCGCGCTTCGTAAGCCACCGCCAGCTTGGGGTCTTTCTCCACGGCTTTCTGGATCGCGTCCTTGGATTTCTTCCCGTAGCTGAGACCAAACAGCAAATTGGCGGGAACCACCTGGCCGTAAAGCGTACCGAGCACCACGTAGTACGAAGCCACGTCGGGCTTCAACGCTACGGCGCGCTCGGCCGGCTTAATGCCGCGCTCGGCGGCCTCTTCGGCCAGCTTCTTGTCCTTCACCTCCAAAGCGACTTCGGCAAGATAAGACGCCGCCACGGCGGCACGGAATTGCGCTTCGGAGTCGTTCGGAGCTTTATCGGCCGCGGCTGCGGACTCGGCCGCGAGCCTTTCGAGCGCCGGGCGATCCTGCTGGTCGCGCGCGGTTTCGAGCGCCGGATTTGCGGCGGCGAAAAAGGCCGCCATGACAAGTACTGGAATCATAGGTTCGTGTCCGTCCTGTTACAGAGCGGCAATTCGCCGGTGCACGAGTAGAAAATAGAGGCCTACCGCCATCAATACCGCGCCATTCACAGCCAGCACCACCGGCGCCGTATACATGGGGACGAGCCAACCGGTCAGCAGGTTTCCGAAAGGCATGCCGCCGCGGAATGCGAAATTGTATACGCTCATCACGCGCCCGCGCATCTCATTGGCGACCAGCAACTGCACCACGGAACTGACCATGGCGAAGACCCCGATCAGCGCGGCGCCCGAGAAGAACAGCATGAAGCCACTTACCGAAACGGATGGCGACAGGGCGAACCCGCAGATGCCGGCGCCGAGACAAATCAGCAAACAGAGCGCCAGGCGGCCTTTATGGCGGATGTTACCCAGCGCGGCCACGCTCAGGGATCCGGCGATGGACCCCAGGCCGGAGCAAACCAGGAATATGGTGTAGATGGAAGTATCGCCGTGGAACCGCCGGACGAAGACGGGCAGGAATGTCAGCATGGGGATTCCCAGCGCGGTCATGCAAAAAGCCAGCACCATCAGCGCCTGCATGCCCTCTTGCCGGCGGATGTAGCGGATGCCCTGCTTCATGCTGGTCAGAATGGAATCGGTGGTCTTCTCAGGCGAGAAGCGCGTCTTGACCATGATCAGAGTGATGACGGGCGCGAGGAACGAAAGCGCGTTTAATCCAAAGCACCAGGCGTTGCCCAGGTGCGCCATGGCTAGTCCGCCGAGCGTCGGCCCGATGATGCGCGCCACATTGAACTGGATGGAATTCAGGGCGATGGCGTTGGGCATATCCTCTTTTTTTACGAGCGTCGGGATGAGCGCCTGATAGGCCGGACCGCCGAAGGCCTGCCCCAGCCCGGAGATGAACGAGAGCAGCAGCACGTGCCAGACGTGCACGGTCTGAGTAAAAACCAGGACGGTGAGGATGGAGGCGTCCACCATCTGTATATATTGGGATATCAGCAGGACGTGCCGGCGGTCGAAGCGATCGGCCATGACGCCGCCCACCAGGGAGAACAGGAAGATGGGAATACTGCCGAGGAACGCGTCGAGCCCGAGCAGGAAGGCGGAGTTATGGCTCAGGCCGTAGACCAGCCACGCCTGCGCCATGATCTGCATCCAGCTACCGATGCTGGAAGTGCAGGCCCCGATCCACATGAGGCGGAAATCGCGATACTGAAAAGCTTTGAAGACGCGGTTGAGCACAGTGGAAGATTTACGGAGCTATGAACGAATTCTAGCAGGGTAAAGGCAGCGCATGCTTGTCTTGTGAGCGGCAAACCCTGGTCACTTGTGTTACGCAAGGAGTGAGAGCGGGCAGCCCCTTCGATGACGAAGCAGTAGCCGGCGAAGCAGTAGCCTGGTCGCGCCAGTTTGGCGTTACACGGCGGACGAAAATTGGGGCGCGGGGGCCGGGGTTGGTCCCGGAGCTGTCAAGCCCCCGCGCGTCCCCCCTTTTACCGGCGCTGCAACTCCGGAATCGGAGCTCCGCCCCGTCCGCCTGCCGCTGCTGCTGCCGGCGCCGGTGGCAGGAACTTCGGGTCCAGAATCTTCGCGATCTGATCCCTGGCGCCCTCCAGATGCGCCTTGGTGTCGTGGTCCGCCGCCTTGACGAGCGCGGTCGAGATCGACCCGTTCAGTACGCGCAGTTCCGCGCGGTAGAACGGCTTCTCGTCGTCGCTCAGCGCCGGTGCGCCGCGCCCTCCGCGTCCGCCGCCACCGCCGCCTCGCCCTGCGGCAGCCGCGGCTGCGCCTCCGCCGTTGAGCTTGGTATTAACCAGTTCCAGATATGCGTTCTGCAAGTTGCGCCGGTAGGCGTCGATCTTCACTGTCGGCGCATCGAGCTCCTTCCACACGCCCTTGCGGACAGTAGAGAGCAACTCGGCCGCCGTGTAGGCCGCACTGCCGTCAATCGCCTGTTGCTCGATCAGCCGCGCGAAGCGCTGATCGTTCAGCAACGAATTCAGCACGCTGTTCTGCGCAGTGCGAATGCGCGCCAGCGCGCCATTGGCCTCGATGCGACGCAGAATCTCCGGATCGATCATCCAAATCGGAGTGGCGAATGCGTTCTCCACCAGGAACTTCGCGGCCTCTTCCTGCCGCGCTTTGGGAACCAGCGTGAACACGCGGCCTTCCTGGCCGATCACCTTCTCCTGACTGTTGAGGCCGCCCACCACCTGCGTCACATGGTTCATTTCAAGCGTCCACTGGCTGAGCATGCGGCCATACACATCGGTGAGGTCCTCGTAGGTTTCGCCCTCCTGCCAAGCCGTGCCGGGCATCAGCATCTTGGCCACGCGCTGCAGGTTCTTCATGCCCATCGCGGTCGATTTCACCGCATCGGCGTCGCCCACCGCCTCGGTTTCGTCGCCGGGGTCGGAACCCTGCGCATTGGCGGTCGAGAAGCGCAGCCACGGAGTGTTGTCCTGCTCGCGCGCCCACTTATCGAGCGTGGGCTTTTCGGCTTTGGGAGTCTCCATGCCGGGAAGGGGCGTATAACCCCACTTAGTCGCCCAGACGTCATACGGTCCGATGCGGGGAATCAGATCTTCCACATCAATGTGATCTTCCGGCTGAGCTACATAGTTGAAGCGCGAGTAATCCATGATGGAAGGCGTGTGTCCCATCTTGTGGACCCAATCCTTGTCGCGGACCTTGTCGGCGGGATACATGGCGCTGGCCTTCATGTTGTGCTGGAAGCCGATGGTGTGGCCCACCTCGTGACACACCACATACTCCAGCAGCCGGCCCATCAGCTCATCCGGCAGCGGCAGTTTCTGCGCGCGCGGATCGAGCGGCCCCACCTGCACGAAATACCAGTCGCGGGCCAGCACCATCACGTTGTTATAGAACTGGATGTCCGCGTTCAGAATCTCGCCCGTGCGCGGGTCGGAAATGTGCGGCCCGCTGGCGTTTTCCACGGTGGAAGGCAGCCACCGAATCACCGAGTAGCGGACGTCTTCGGGGCTGAAATCGGGGTCTTCCTGGGGCGTGGGCGCGTATTTGCCGACGATGGCATTCTTGAAGCCGGCGGCCAGGAAAGCTTCGTTCCAATCTTCGATGCCCTTCTTCAGCCACGGAGCCCACTTCTTGGGCGTGGCCGCATCGATGTAATAAACGATGGGCTTCACCGGCTCGGAAACTGCGGCGGTGGGGTCTTTCTTCTCCAGCCGCCAGCGGGCGATATATTGCGTCTGGCGCGCGCGCGTGTCGTCGGTGGTGAAATCCTCCGTCCGCGTGGTGAAGTAGCCAACGCGCTCGTCAAACAGCCGCGGCATCATGGGATGCTCCGGCAAACGTACCATGCTGTGATGAAGCACGATGGTGGCACTGTTGCCGCGCATGGTTCCGCCGCCTAAACCGCCGCCGCCGCGGCCTCCGCCGGCCGCCGCCGCGTTGCCGCCAGTGCGGGTATAGGTGGCCGTCACTTCCGCTTCAATGTTCTCGGGGTAAGTCGATATGTGGTCGATGAACGAACGCGAAGCGTCGAACGCCGTGGCGCCGATGTGCTGGCGCGCGCTGAATTCGGGCACGTCGGTATTGTACAGGCGGCTGACATCGATCACCGGCGCGCCGTCATGATAGGCGGCCACGTTGAATGCCATGATGATAGTGTCGTTATTGGCGTCCTTCACCGCGGTAGCGATGGGTGAATCCGCGCTGGCGCTGATGCTGAAATTGATCTCTTGCAGATAGACGCGATTATTGCGCAGCTCCCAGGCCACCACCTGGTCGGCTAGCTGTCCGCCGCCGTAACCCACGCCCACGGTAGTCTTGGCGATCTGCGTGTTCCACAAATACTGCTTCCCCAATTCGGTCTTGGGAATCTCAAAGTAGAAGCGCTCGCCAACCTGATGGACAGTGAACAGGCCTTTCTTCGATTTTGCTTCCTTAGTGATCACGCGGTCGTAGGGTTGCGGATTTGGCGCCGCCAATGCCGCTCCGCCAGCGCCGCCACGGCCACCGCCACCGCCGCCTCCACCTTGTGGCGGCTCGTCCTGAGCGACAAGTATGGTTGCCGCAGTTAGAGCCAATAAAATAGCCGGTAAGCTTCGCTTCATCGAGAAACTCCTTTCAGGGGTTGTGGATTATAGTACCAGGAAAGAGGTAATGGCGTGCAGCGGAGCGGGGACAGTTGCTGCGGCGCAGACCAATGGCTGCTGCCCCGACTACCACGCTTAGCGTCCACCGCGCCGCCTGCTTGTCTGTTTCATGCCGAGGATGTCGCTCCGTCGCCGTCAACGCACCAGGCAGGGTCGTTTCGGGTCAAATTTCCACTCCGGGATCAGGTACTGCATCCCGGCGGCGTCGTTGCGGCCGCCCAGGCTGGCCTCATTATATAGACGGTTAGCGCGCGCGACTTCGTCCATATCCAGTTCGATGCCCAGGCCGGGAGCCGTGGGCACGTCGATCCAGCCGTCGACGATCGGCAAAGGGTTGCGAGTGAGGCGTTCGCCATCCTGCCAGATCCAGTGCGTATCGATCGCGGTGACGCGGCCGGGCGCGGCGGCGGCTACGTGGGTGAACATGGCCAGTGAGACGTCGAAGTGGTTGTTGGAGTGGGAGCCCCAGGTGAGTCCCCACTCGCTGCAGAGTTGGGCGACGCGCACGGAGCCTTCGAGGGTCCAGAAATGGGGGTCTGCGAGCGGGATGTCGACGGATTGCAACTGCATGGCGTAGCCGAGCTGTCGCCAGTCTGTAGCGATCATGTTGGTAGCGGTGGGCAGACCGGTGGCGCGGCGGAATTCGGCCATGATTTCGCGGCCGGAGTAGCCTTGCTCGGCGCCGCAGGGATCTTCGGCATAAGCCAGAACGTCGCCGCGACCGCGGCAGAGCTGGATCGCTTCGCCGAGTGACCAGGCTCCGTTGGGGTCGAGCGTGATGCGGGCCTCGGGGAAACGGGAGGCGAGCGCGGTGATGGCTTCCATTTCTTCGGCGCCCGAGAAGACGCCGCCTTTGAGCTTGAAATCGTGGAAGCCGTAGCGGGCGTGGGCGGCTTCGGCGAGACGGACGATGGCTTCGGAGGTGAGGGCCTGCTGGTCGCGGAGGCGCAGCCAATCGTCGGAAGGATCTGTGTCGCGACGGTAGGGGAGACCGGTGCGGCGGGAATCGCCTACATAGAACAGGTAGCCGAGGACCTGGACGCGGGCGCGCTGCTGGCCGTCGCCGAGGAGAGCGGCGACCGGGACGCCGAGAAACTGGCCGAGAAGGTCGAGGAGGGCGGCTTCGAGGGCGGTGACGACGTGGATGGCGGTGCGGAGGTCGAAGGTCTGCGAGCCGCGGCCAGTTGAATCGCGATCGGCGAATTGGCGGCGGACGGCCTGGAGGATGTTGCGGTAGTTGCCGATGGAGCCGGTGACGAGAGGGCACGCCTCTTCAAGGGTACGGCGGATGGATTCGCCGCCAGGGACTTCGCCGACGCCGGTGCGGCCGTCGCTATCGCGGATGATGGCGAGGTTGCGGGTGAAGTAGGGGGCGTGTGCGCCGCTGAGATTCAGCAGCATGCTGTCATGGCCGGCGACGGGGATGACTTCGATGGCGCGGATCTCGGGGGCGGCGGTGAGGCTCGGTGTGGGCACGTTCCAGTGTAAACAAAGATTGGACGGCGGGGAGGGCGCGTGGGAACAGGCACGATCAATTCGCTCTCCACCCCCGCGGAAGGCGAAACTGCGGCGAAGCGGCCATCCCGGCGCCGAACCCGCTATACAATAGAACCACTGAGACGGATATGAAGAACGAAATCCTGCTCGCAGTCCTGGCGTGTGCCCCCGCATGCGCCGCTCCCGACGTCCCCGCCATCCTTCAGAAGAATTGCGCGCAGTGCCACGGCGCATCGAGCGGCATGTCCGGCCTCAGGGTCACGTCGCGCGAAGGTCTCCTCAAGGGCGGTA
>JBEKNN010000086.1:0-31050 GCA_049522755.1 Bryobacteraceae bacterium
AAACACGGACTCTGGGCTATCGAGATCAAGCGGGGACTCTCGGCGCGGCCGGAGAAGGGTTTCCACATCGCTTGTGAAGACCTGAAACCGGCACGCCGTTTTGTGGTGAACTCGGGGAAGGAACGCTATCTCACCAGCGCCGATACCGAGGTAATTGGAGTCGGACAGCTGGCTCGCATGCTGGCCGATTTGTAAGCACCCCTAACCTTAGGCAGCATCCCATACACAACCAAATACGGGATAGTGTACGGCAACCCTATCCCCAATAATGCAAATACAGCCCATGATCGACCGCACCCAAGAGTTGCGCGCCAAGATCCTCGACCTCGCCGGCGAATACTGCGCCGAGAAGTTCGCGGCGCCCCCCTTTGTCCCCGGTGAATCGTCCGTACCGGTCTCCGGCAAAGTCTTCGACGCCTCCGAAATGCGCCTGCTGGTGGATTCCGCCCTCGATTTCTGGCTCACCGCCGGCCGCTTCGCCGACCGCTTCGAGCGCGAATTCGCGCGCTGGTTCGGCATACGCGATTGCATGCTCACCAATTCCGGCTCGTCGGCGAATCTACTTGCGATCTCCGCGCTGACGTCGCCTAAGCTTGGCGACCGCCGCCTGGCGACCGGCGATGAAGTCATCACTGTAGCCGCCGGATTTCCTACAACTGTCAATCCCATAATTCAGAACGGCCTCGCGCCGGTGTTCGTCGATGTCACGCTGCCCACATATAATATAGACGTCGCGCAGCTGGAATCCGCGCTCTCGCCGCGCACCCGCGCTCTCATCCTCGCGCACACGCTGGGCAATCCCTTCGACCTCGCCGCGGTCACCGCCTTCGCGCGCCGCCACGGCCTGTGGCTCATCGAAGATTGCTGCGACGCCGTCGGCTCCCTCTACCAGGGCAGCAAAGTAGGCACGTTCGGCGACCTGGCCACCACCAGTTTCTACCCCGCGCACCACATCACCATGGGCGAAGGCGGCGCCGTGCTCACCAATAAGCCGCTGCTGAAAACGCTGGTGGAATCGTTCCGCGATTGGGGCCGCGACTGCTGGTGCGCGCCCGGCTGCGACAACACCTGCGGCAAGCGCTTCGATTGGCAGCTCGGCGGCCTGCCCTGCGGTTACGACCACAAGTATACGTATTCGCACATCGGTTACAACCTCAAGGTGACCGATATGCAGGCAGCCGTCGGCGTCGCTCAATTGCAGAAGCTCGATGGCTTCATCGCCGCCCGCCGCCGCAATTTCGACGCGCTGCGCGATGGCCTGCGCGAATTGGAAGAATTCTTCATTCTGCCTGAAGCCACCGCCGGCTCGGACCCGAGCTGGTTCGGTTTCCCCATCGCGGTCCGGCCTGGTGCGCCGTTCACCCGCAACCAGGTCACGCACGCGCTGGAAGAGCGCAAGATCGCCACGCGCCTGCTGTTCGGCGGCAATCTGACGCGCCAGCCGGCCTATCGGGGCAGCGAATACCGCGTCGTTGGCGAACTGAAGAATACCGATTTTGTGATGAACCAGGTTTTTTGGATAGGGCTTTACCCCGGGATTACCCCGGCAATTCTCGATTACATGCTGGAGAGCCTGCACGGCGTCGCATCGATGGCCGCTCAGGTAGGAGTTTAAACAATGCGCAACGCGATTACCAACGGAACCCGCCCCGAAGTTTTGATCGGCAACAAGCTGATCGGCGACGGCCACCCCTGCTACATCGTCGCCGAAATCGGCATCAACCATAACGGCGATATCGACCTCGCGCGGCGCCTGATCAGCGTGGCCGTCGCGGCCGGCTGCGACGCGGTGAAGTTCCAGAAACGCACCGTGGAAGTGGTCTACACGCCCGAAGAGCTGGCCAAGCCCCGCGAAAACCCCTTCGGCGCCACCAATGGCGACCTCAAACACGGCCTGGAATTCGGCCACGACGAGTATCGCCTGATCGACCGTTACTGCCGCGAAGTGAAGATGCCGTGGTTCGCATCGGCTTGGGACGAAAAAGCTGTCGACTTCATCGATCAGTTCGACACGCCTTGCTATAAAATCGCCTCGGCCTCGCTCACCGATGACAACCTGCTGCGCCACACGCGCTCCAAAGGCCGGCCGGTCATTCTTTCCACCGGCATGAGTACCATCGAAGAGATCGATCATGCGGTCGACGTGCTCGGCACGGAGAATCTGGTGCTGCTGCACGCGTGCAGCGTCTATCCGGCGCATTATCCCGAACTGAACCTGAAGGCCATCACCACCATGCGCGCGCGCTACGGAGTGCCCGTGGGATACTCCGGGCACGAAACCGGTCTGCCCTCCACTGTGGCCGCCGTTGCGCTGGGCGCCTGCTGCGTAGAGCGTCACATCACGCTTGACCGCGCCATGTGGGGTTCGGACCAGGCCGCCTCGCTGGAACCGAACGGCATCTCGAAAATTGTGAGCTATGTCCGCATTGTGGAACAGTCGTTGGGCGACGGCGTCAAGGGCGTGGCCGAGCGCGAGCACCCCATTATCAAGAAACTTCGGCGCGTGGGCGCGGCGGCATAAATGACCGCTCTCCGCGCAATTGCGCTCGATGTCGATGGGGTTCTCACCGATGGCGGCGTCTGGTGGGGTCCCGACGGCGCCGAGTGGAAACGGTTCTGCTTCGCCGACATCATGGGCGTCTCGCTGGCGCGCAAAGCGGGCCTGATGGTAACGTTGATCTCCGGCGAAGACAGCCCCTTGGTGGACCGGTTCGCGGCCAAATTAGAGATCACCGATATCACCAAAGGCTGCAAGGATAAAGCCGCGGCGCTGCGCGCTTTCGCCGGCCGCCACGCGTTGCGCCTCGAGGAGATCTGTTTCATGGGCGACGACGTGAACGACGTCGCCGCCATGGATCTAGCCGGCTTCTCCGCCGCTCCCGCCGATGCGCGTCCCGAAGCGCTGCACCAAGCCGACCTGGTAACGCACGCCGGCGGCGGCAACGGCGCCGTCCGCGAGCTAATCGATTTGGTCCTTAGTGGTACAGGCAATCCTGCCTGCAGCCGCCTTTCAGGCGGCGCTCACACCCATCGTGAAAATGTCGGGCAGGTTGGCAACCTGGGCGGCAATTGGCAACAGCCGCTCTCACCATAACTCAGTAAGCCGACTCAGTAAGCCGCCCAAGAATCCTCATGAAGCTCTCCGATTACGTCATCCAATTCGTCGCCAACCTGGGCGTGAAGCACGTCTTCCTGGTCCCCGGCGGCGGCGCCATGCATCTGAACGCCTCGCTGGCGCAGTGCCCCTCCATCGAGTCAATCTGCAATTCGCACGAACAGGCCGCCGCCATGGCCGCTGAAAACTACGCCAAAGCCGTCAACGGACTGGGCGTCGCCATGGTGACCACCGGCCCCGGCGGCACCAATGCCATCACCGGACTCGCGGGCGCCTGGCTCGATTCCACGCCGGTGCTGTTTCTTTCCGGCCAGGTGAAGCGCCCCGACCGTATGTTCGCGCCCGACGGCGCCCCGCTTGGCATGCGCCAGTTGGGTGTGCAGGAAATCGACATCGTCTCCATCGTCAAGCCGCTGACCAAGTACGCCGTGACCGTGCTCGACCCGCACAGCATCCGCTTCCATCTGGAAATAGCCGTGCACCTCGCCCTGACCGGACGTCCCGGCCCAGTGTGGATCGATATCCCGCTCGACGTGCAAGCCGCCCCCATCGATGCGTCCGATCTGCCCCCGTTTGAGGATTCCCGTCCCGCCGCCACCCCGCGGCCCGATACTCAAGCAGAAGGCCAGCCCGACCTGGCCGCGCAGGTTCGCGAAACCATCGACGCCTTGAATCGCGCCGAGCGTCCGCTCATCCTGATCGGCAACGGGGTTCGCCTTGCCCACGCTGAAGACCAGTTCCGCAAGCTCTTCGATCTGCTGCGCATCCCCGTGGAAGCCACCTGGTGCGCCGCCGACATCATCTCCAGCGAAGACCCCCTGTTCGTGGGCCGTCCCGGTTCGCTGGCCAGCCGCGGAGCCAACTTCGCGCTGCAGAATTGCGATTTTCTATTGAGCGTCGGCGCCCGTCTCGATTTCGCCATCACCGGTTATGCGCCCGAAAAATTCGCGCGCGCCGCGCACAAAGTCATGGTGGATATCGACCCCGCCGAAATCCGCAAGCTCGCCCCGTTCATCGATACGGCCATCTGCGCCGATGCCGGTGACTTCCTGGGTGAGATGTTGCGCCAGATGTTGCGACAGAGCTCGCGCCAGATGCCGTCCCAGACGCCGCGCTTGATCCCGCGCCATTCCAACGCCGTTCAGCCCAAGGACCGCACCTGCTGGAACAAGCGCTGCACCGAGTGGAAAACGCGCTACCCCGTTGTGACCGAGGACCATCGCAAGCCCGAAGGCCCCGTGAGCATCTACCATCTCGCCGAAATCATCGGCCAGGAAACCACGCCCCAAGACCTCATGATTTCCGGCAGTTCCGGCGCCGGTATTGAGATCTTCCTCTTCGCCTGCCCCACGCGCACCGGCCAGCGCATCTACCACACCGCCGGCCTGGGCTCCATGGGCAACGGACTGCCCGGTAGCATCGGCGTATGCATCGCCGGAGGCCGCCGCCGCACCGTATGCGTGGATGGCGATGGCGGGTTCCAGTTCAATATCCAGGAACTCGAAACCGTGGCGCGCCTCAACCTGCCCATCAAGTTTTTCGTGCTGAACAACGGCGGGTATGCTTCCATGCGCGCCTCGCAAACCAACTTCTTCGGCTCGCCCCAGTTGGGTTGCGACAGCCGTACCGGCATCTCCATCCCCGATCTTTGTAAAGTCGCCGCCGCGTTTGGCCTGCCCACCGTCCGCATCGAATCGCAAACCAAGCTGCGCGAGCAGGTCCGCAAGGTTTTGGAAACGCCCGGCCCGGTGGTGTGCGACGTTCTGGTGATTCCCGACGAAGTGCGCGGCCCCAGGCTCTCTTCCATGCAGCGCCCCGATGGGTCGATGGTGTCGAAGCCGCTCGAAGATCTCTGGCCGTTCCTCGACCGCGACGAGTTTTACGCCAACATGATCGTGCAGCCCCTGCCGGAATGAAACGCCCGAGTAAATTATGAAGATCCTCATCACCGGCGGCAGCGGATTCATCGGACGCAATCTGGCGCAGCAATATGCGCCGCCCTTCGTTGTCGCCGCGCCCAACCGGACCCAGCTCGATTTACTCGATACGGACGCCGTGCGCGTGTACCTCGAGCGCCACCGGTTCGACGCGGTGATTCACGCCGCCTCCGAGCGTTCGAACCGCGGCCTGGCATCGAGCCCGGCCTTGCTCGATCGCAATTGCCGCATGTTCTTCAACCTCGCGCGCAACTCGCATGCCTTCGGCCGGATGTTGTTTCTCAGCTCCGGCGCGGTCTATAGCCGCGAGCATTGGATCCCGCGCATGTCCGAGGATTACTTTGACGCCCACGTTCCCGCCGACGATTATGGTTTTTCGAAATACGTCTGCGCCAAGGCCGTCGAAAGTATGGACCGGGTTTACGACTTGCGCCTCTTTGGCGTCTTCGGACCGCACGAAGACTGGCGCGTCCGCTTTATTTCCAACGCGTGCTGCCGCGCCGTGTGCGGGTTGCCCGTGGTGGTCCGGCAGAACGCGCGCTTCGACTATCTGGACGTCGAAGATTTGGGCTGGATTCTCGAATGCTTCCTGGCGAAGCCTCTGCAGCATCGCCAATACAACGTCTGTACCGGCCGCTCGCTCGATCTGCTGACCTTGGCGCAAAAAGTGGTGCGCGCTTCGGGTCAGGACCTCCCCATCGTCGTCAAGAAGGAAGGCATGGGAACCGAATGCAGCGGCGACGCGGCTCGAATGCTGGCCGAGATTCCGGATTTTCAATTCCGCGAGATCGACGATTCCATCGCCCGGTTGTATCGCTGGTATGAGGAGCGGAAAGAGTTCATCGACCCCGCACTATTGAGCTTCGATGAGTGAGAATCGCGTTCTCCGGCTTCTTTGGGGATACCCACAAGCCGGTGCGGGCAGCCCGAGAGCCCGACGGCCTATCCACTGCCGTTGTGATAAGGAACTATGAGCTTAACTGTGACCTCATTGCATCGGCTCTGGCCAACTCAAGGCGGCAGCAGCTTGATTGACGAATCTGGCACGGGAAAAAGGACAACTCGATGACGCAAAGGATCAAAGATTGGTTGGTTGGCCTCGGACCGGACAATGTCGCCGTTCGGGCCGCATTGGGCTTGCATGCCCTGCGACAAGGATTCCGGCTGGATTTCGGAACCTGCGCTATCTCAGTGCGGCGAGGCAAATCGCGGATGCTTCTCCCTAAGCAGCAGTTCAACCTGCTGCCGATCATGCTCGAATGCTATGACGACTTCTTTAGGTGGATAGAGACGACGCAACAGGACGGCTACAACGTTCTGGATTTCTCGGCGCCCGGCTTCCATCGCTACCGTCAGCTGGGCGTAGGCTTTCACTTTCCCGGTATACCGGAAGACTATTCGTTAGACGGGTACACCCATTGGTATAAGCCGAGACTGGGTGACGTGGTTTTCGATGTCGGGGGACACGCCGGCATGACCGCCTATTTTCTTTCGCAGATGGTCGGCCAATCGGGTCGCGTAGTCTCATTTGAACCGGACGATTCGAATTATGACCATCTGCTACGCAATATCCAGTACCATCGGCTGACTAATGTAATCACTGTCAAGAAAGCCATGGCGGCGTCAACTGGTACGGCAACGTTCAATATGGATGGAACTATGGCTGCCGGACTCTCCGAGTTCCTCGTCTATCCGAATACCGGAAGGCAGGTCACAGTGGAAACTGTGTCCTTCAGCGACGCCTGCCATGAATTCGGCGTTCCAGCATTCATGAAAATGGACATAGAGGGCGCGGAAGTTGACTTGATCCGATCCGCACTGCCATTCCTTTGCGAGCATGCGGTACACCTATCTTTCGACAGCTACCATCGGCTTCGTGACGGCACCTATACATGGGCGCCGCTCGAAGATCTTCTGCGCTCGATCGGATATGCCGTTGAATCGTCCGCTGAATTCGGACAGATGTTTACCTGGGCAGGCCCAGCGGCCTCGGCGGAAATGAGCCCAGCCTAAGTGGATGTGGGACCAGACCTTCAACGCAGCACGACTCGATCCGGGCTCACCTCGGCGATTCTGGACACTTAAGGAACTCCTATGACTGAATCTATGATGAAATACGGCGAGATGCGCTTCGCCCCACGAACCGATCTGAGCAAGGCCGTTCCCCTTCCCTTGCCGTTCACCCTTTTCGTCGAACCGACGAATGTCTGTAATTTCCGCTGCGAGATGTGCCCCGAAAGCTTGCCGGATTATCAGGAGCGCGCAGGGTATTACAAGCGAATGCCTATGCGCCTATTCGAGAAGATCGTCTCGGATCTAAAGGGGTGGGGAAAGGTGAAGGCCCTGAAGTTCTACTTCGAGGGCGAGCCGCTTCTGAACCCCGACCTTCCCGACATGATTCGGATGTCTCGAGACGCGGGTATTGCGGGCCGCATCGAATTGACTACCAATGCCTCTCTAATTACGGCGGCCATGGCGCGGCGCCTTGTGGAGTCTGGCCTGGACTACGCCCGCATATCGGTCTACGCGCTGGAAGACTCCGCGCATTCGAAAGTTACAGGTTCCAAGTATACGGCGTCTCAGGTAAGAGAGAACGTAAGGGTATTCCGTGAGGTTAGAGACGCCATGCAGTCCCGGACGCCCGTGCTCTATGCTCAGTGGCTAGCCGAGTCTCCAGAAGCGGATAAATCATTCACAGAGATGTTTGCCGGGATTGTGGACGAAGTCGGCGTCGAGCCCCGGCATAACTGGAACGGGTCGGACGGACGTCTCGTCACAATCGGCCAGGGGGACTCCAAACGATATCCGAAGCAGGCCTGCCCTGAGTTGTTTTACACGCTAGCGATCAAGGCGAACGGTGATGTATCAGCGTGTTGTATCGACTGGAGCGGCCAATTGGTGGTTGGCAACGTGGAGAAGTCGAGTCTGCAAGAGATATGGGAAGGCGATGCGCTCAGAAATCTACAGCGGTTGCATTTGGCGAAGAAGCGCGACCAGATTCCAGGATGCCGCGATTGCACCCTCATTTATAATTTCCCGGACGATCTTGACAACCTCGCCGTCGAGGAGTTCGATAGCAGATTTACGGACGTCCTGGCCACACAGGAAGTCGCATGCCTGCCGTAGCTGCATCCTCCGGGATTGTCTTCACCTCCGAAGTTGTTCAAGTCGCGGAACGTTTTATCGGCGCCTTTTCGAGGCTATCTCAAAGATCGACCGCGAGAGCCGCGGCGGATTTCGTCCATCTCTCCAAATCGTTCAAGCGCGCCCGGATTCTTTCCCGCTACGCCGGCGTGGAACAATAGGTCTTGCGGTTATAAGGCGGAAACATCCCGAATGATATGAACCAGCCACAGTTTCCCCCGCGCCCGTGTCCAATCTGCGGCGGCGCGAAATCGAAAGCCCTGTATCATCAATCGTTTGAGCAACTCTCCGGCGCGCGCCTGCTCAATGGATACAGCGTGGCCATCTGCGAAAGTTGCGGAGCGGGTTTTGCCGGCGATATTCCCGATCAGCAGGTCTTCGACGTTTACTATCGCGATCTATCGAAGTACGACTACGCGGATCACGGCGGCATCGAGCTGCCAGGGGCCGAGCGGCGTTTCCAGGACATTGCCGTGACCTTGCAGGAGTTCATTCCAAACGTCGATTCGCGAATCCTGGAAATCGGCAGTGCATCGGGCCAACTGCTCAGAGTGCTGCGGGAGCGTGGCTACTCCAATCTTCTCGGCGCCGATCCATCGCCGGGCTGCGTGCGCGCGGCGCAGGCACTCTACGGCATCCCTGGCGTCGTGGGCACGATCTTCGATCTTCCCGAGCCCGATCAGCCTTACGATTTTCTGATCCTGGTCGGCGTGATGGAGCACATTCGCGACCTGGGCCGCGCCGTCGAGCGCTTCCGCGGCTTGCTGCCTCAAGGCGGCCGCGTATATCTCGAAGTACCGGACGCGAGCCGCTACGTAGCGTCCGCCGATGCGCCGTTCCAGGAATTCAGCGTCGAGCACATCAACTTCTTCTCGCGCACTTCGCTGATCAACCTGATGCACGCGCGTGGATTCCGCACCGTTGCGTCCGGCGAAGTTGTCCGGCCGCAGCACGAAGTGACCTGTCCCGGCGTTTGGGGAGTCTTCGAGAAGATCTCCGGGCCGCAACCGACGGAGCGCGACAGCGTCACCGAAGCCGGATTACGTACGTATATCGAAGGCTGCGCGGTGGAAGACGCGCGCGTTCGCGGCGTCATCGAGCGCGCGCTCAAGCCCGGCGAGCGGATGATCGTTTGGGGCGTTGGCGCGCATACGTTGCGCCTGCTTGCGACGAGGGGTCTCGATGCCGCTAACATCGCATTCTTCGTGGATTCCAGCCCCAAGTACCAGCGGCAGGAGCTGTGCGGCCTCCCGGTAGTTGCTCCGGAAGAAATCGGGAATCGCCCCGAGCCGATTCTGATTTCATCGCGGGGGTTTCAAGCCGAAATCCGGCGGCAGATCGAACACGGACTAGGCTTGAAGAATCGCCTGATTGTGCTTTACGGCTCCTGAACCATCGCTCGCCCAAATTCAACATTCGCCGCGCGCCGGCATTAGTCGCGGAAGCCGCCCCGGTCCACCAACACTCACCTCTTCGGGGGATCTGTCCAGGGCTCCGCGATGTCGCCGCTTATCGGGTCGAGCTCACGCTCGATGGCCCTCAAGTCTTCGTCGGAATTGGCTATCCCGCAAGCACGAATCAATGCTGCATCCCGCGTTTGGGGTCTAACGGCCATATTGGAATAATGCCATAGTTAACCTCGATTAGCGGCGGCGGAATACTTTGGCGGACTTGATCGCTGGAGCCATATCGCCACATCCTTGGGCGAGAGACCTGCTAGGAAGACTATAAACATCGTTACGCCCTGCTACAACGAGGAAGAAAACGTCGAGGAGTTATACGCCCGCGTCCGCGCCGTCATGGCTGGGCTGGGCTGGGCCGCTATCGCTACGAGCAGATCCACGTTTAAGTCACTACGCCATTGGCCAATATCGAAGAACTGGTGTGAGCCTTCTTCAGTTTCCAAAGGGACACAGGCGCGCCGAGGATTTTGGCGAACAGGATTCCAAGCACGATGCTGATTGAGATATACGAACAAAAGGCTACGTTGATTCGATCCACAGAATAACCATGACATAAGGTCCAGACGAGTACCGGCGCATGAACTAAATAAATCGTATAAGAGTACACGCCGATCCGGGCTGCGCCACTGATAAAAACATTGTCTGCCCGCACGCACTTGACACTGTAGATCAAGAGTCCACCATAGCCAAGAGATATACTGGTCAAGCCGATGGTATACATGTAAGGACTGTGTATCGATAGAAAACATTGAGGCGATAATAAAAGAATGGCGGCACACAATAACCAGCGCCCCTGGCTCCGCACAATGTTATTGATGTACTCTGGTCGAAATTCCCAAAAATACGAAATCAAAACGCCGAACGCAAGCCCGTCGAACCGCAAATGAGACTGCATCGGAAAGGTAAACTGTTCATCATGCCATACTGAAACACAGCGGCAAATTAGACAAAATATCATGACGAGGCTCGCCGCTTGAGGTAATCTGTCGAATGGGCTCTTTGTAGTTCTAATGGCCAGCCAAAAGGCAATAGGCAACAAGACGTAAAAATGTTCCTCGACGGCCATGGACCACAGATGTCCCCAAATATCCTGAGTGTAATAATTCTGTACAAATACGATAGATGGCCATATGGCGCCCCACGTATACGGGATGCTAATGACTCTGGCGATGACGATTGTCGCTATTATGAGGGTGTAATACGCCGGATAGAGTTTTATACTACGTCGTGCAAGAAAATGGCCGACTCGGATGTTGCCGGAGACCTTATATTCCCGAAAAAGCAGCCCGGAGATCAAAAAACCGCTGAGGACGAAAAACAAGTCAACGCCGGTCCAGCCGATTTGTATCAAGATTGGCATTGAACTCGTCATAGCGCCAAAATGGGTACCAAGCACCATAAAGACCGCCAGGCTTCTTAAAGCATCTAGTTGCTTAATCCTCATATATTAGACAGTGACAGAGCAGGTCAAAAGGCCTTGAAGTGTCACTACATCCCGCTCGGAGAAGATCGCCCCGGTGACGCGACTGGCGATATTCGCCCCCGCTGCAATAGCAGGTTTGAGGGGTCGCCGAGGGCGGGACAGCGAATACATATCATGCGGAGAATTGGAAAAGGAGCTGGGGATTGGAGCATCGCGATTCACCAAGCAGGTTAACCTACGCTCTTCCTCCGTTCAAGCTTGTTTTATGGGAGGACCAGGTTATTAACCTAAGGTAGCCCCAGAGATGTTAACGGACGCAAGTCTTTGTCGGAATTTGGCCGTGCCGCGAGTGCGAATCACTGCGGCATCCCGCATTCTTGCATTCGGGGTCCGGCGGCATGGCTGGAATGTGCCGTAGTTAACCTCGGTTAACGCTCGGGGCATACTCTTGTGGACTTGATCGCGGGACCCGTATCGCCGCATCCTGAAAGAGAGTTCCGCCATGAAGACAATCAGCATCGTCACCCCCTGCTATAACGAGGAAGAGAACGTCGAGGAGTTATACACCCGCGTCCGCGCCGTCATGGCCGGGTTGGGCCGCTATCGCTACGAGCACATCTTCATCGACAATTGCTCCCAGGATGCCACGGTAGAAGTACTGAAGCGCATTGCGGATGCGGACACCAACGTCAGAATCATCGTCAATGCCCGCAACTTCGGCCACATCCGCTCACCTATGTATGCGCTCTACCAGGCTACGGGCGACGCCGTAATCGGCCTTGCCTCCGATCTGCAGGACCCGCCGGAGATGATCGCCGATTTTATCCGCGAATGGGAAAACGGATACTCCATGGTGCTGGCCACCAAGAGAACCAGCGAGGAAAACCCGCTGATGTACTGGCTTCGCAAGAGGTATTATCGGCTGGTCAACCAGGTATCCTCCATCGAAACATTCGAAAACTGCACCGGATGCGGGCTCTATGACCGCCGCGTGGTGGAAATCATCCGCTCCATGGACGACCCCTATCCGTATTTTCGCGGCATGATTGCCGAGATCGGGCTGCCGCACACGAAGGTGTATTTCGATCAGCCCCGCCGCAAGCGCGGCATCACCAAGAACAACTTCTACACGCTGTATGACCTGGCGATGCTGGGCATCACCAATCTTTCGAAAGTGCCGCTGCGACTGGTGACATTCTCCGGGTTTGCCAGCGCCGCGCTTTGCATTCTCGTAGCCTTCTCATACCTGGCCTACAAACTGCTATTCTGGGACCGGTTCTCCGTGGGCATGGCGCCGCTGGTGATCGGGATCTTCTTCTTCAGCTCCATTCAGTTGATTTCGGTGGGCATTTTGGGAGAGTATATCGGCTCCATCCACACTCACGTGCAGAAACGGCCGCTAGTGGTGGAGCGCGAGCGCGTCAACTTCCAGTACGCACCGGGATACGCAGTGCCATCCGGCGAAACAGTTATGACCAAGTGAGATTGACCAAGTGAGCGCCCCTGGACGCCGCGGCGCATGGAAATGGGCGATCTCCATTCCGCTCGCCGCAGTTCTGCTGTACTTCTCGCTGCGCGGCGTCGAGTGGTCGCGCATATGGAGTATCATCGCGACTGCGCGCTGGGAATACATTTTAGCCGCCAGTGGTATCGTCGCCTTCAACCTCTTCTTGCGCTCCCTCCGCTGGCGCATTCTGCTGAACGCGGAGGCGCAGCTCAGCGTGGGCCTGGTCTTCCGCGCCACCATGGCGGGTTATCTCGGCAACAGCTTTCTGCCCGCGCGCGCCGGCGAGGTGGTCCGCAGTTTGATTGTCAGCACCCACTCGTCCCTGAGTAAGACCTACGTGCTCACCACGGCCCTTAGCGAGCGGTTGATGGACGTGATCGCGCTCGTGCTCTGGAGCTCGCTGGTGCTACTTGGCGTGCATCCCAAGCCTGAGTGGATGGATCGGCTCTCGCGCTCCATGGCGATCATAGCCGCTGTGGGAGCTCTCACGGTGGCCATCGTTCCGCATACCAGCGACCTCGTGAGGAACCTGCTACATCGCATTCCGATGCCGGCGGCTCTTCGCGCCCGGCTGTTGCCGCTGGCCGAGCAGGTGCTGCTTGGATTGCGCGCATTCCACCACTGGGGCCGCTTCGGCGGCTTCGCATTGTTCACCGTGGCCATCTGGACCCTCGACGCGACCGGCACGATGATCGCCAGCCGGGCGTTCGGCCTGAACTTTTCTTTTTCGGTTGCGATGCTGCTGATCACCGCCCTCGGCCTGGGAAGCGCGCTGCCTTCCACCCCCGGATACGTCGGCATCTACCAGTTTGTGGCGGTGACGGTCCTCACGCCTTTCGGCTTCACTCGCGATGCAGCATTGGCCTATATCATGGTGGCGCAGGCTGTCGCCTACGCTGTGACGCTGCTCTTGGGCCTGCCCTGCCTGCCGCTGTTACGCAAGGTAAAGGCGCCCCCAGGTTAGCTCGACGGGCGCACGCACCCGCGAGTGCCTGCGCCCGTCTTAATTCCGGATTTTCGCGTTGAGCGTTGTCCGCGGAGGCGTTCACGGCGGTATGCTCCTGGTATCTCACCACAGAGGAGTACGACAGGAACGCCTTTTACGAGTACCACAAGAGTAGCATCCAGTTCGGAGACCGATGTTTCGATCGGCTTCTACTCAACGGACTGATTCAAGCTTTCCAACAGCTCTAAGAGGAGGCAAAACCTTTCCACTTCGAACTTCAAAGCCCCCCTGGTTGGAACCGCCCCGATCCGCATACAGAGCGGGTGAAGGAAGACTTTGAGCGGGTCAGGGCGGGTCGTGCCTGGGGTGATGATTTGCTCTGGACCCTTAACGTTGTCCCGCCAATTCCCGCCGGAGCCAGGCGTGAGCCAGGCGTAGCTCGTGGCGCACCACGTGCACGGACCGGCCCACCACTTCCGCCGTCTCCTCCGCGGTCATGCCGCCGAAATAGCGCATCTCGATGAGTTCGGCAAGCGAACTGTTCTCCTTTGCCAACGCATCCATCGCAAGGTCGAGTTCCAGAAGCCGGGTCGGCTGGCGGCCCGAGTCCGATTCCATCTCGATGGCCGGATCCGATTGCACGCGCCCGTCGCCCCGCCGCGCAGTGGCCCGAGCCCGGGCATGGTCGACCAGGATCCGCCGCATCGCCTGGGAGACCACCGCAAAGAAGTGAGCCCGATCGGCGAACTGGATTTCGGAATGGCCGAATAGCTTCAGATACGCTTCGTTCACCAAGGCCGTGGGCTGCAACGTGTGGTCCGAGCGCTCCTTGCGGAGATGCGATTTGGCAATCCGGTGCAGGGTCGCATATACCACGTTCATCAGCTCGCTGCGGGCTGCTTCGTCTCCGGAGCGGAGATGGTGGAGCAACTTGGTGATCGCGGGATGGGGTTGAGCGTCGATGGAAAGTATTATACGACTCGCCAATTTCCTCCAAATCCATCGCTAAGAGAGTTAGGAATCTGGGGCTGACCCGATCGGGCGCCCGGTGGCATCATATGGCTTCTCGAGTTCATCGGGACTCAAGTCTTGGAACGGCGGCATCAAGCGATTTGCCATGGCCACCAGGGATTCCTTGGGATTGTATGGAACCTGATTAAAGAAGGCTGCTGAGTCTGTAGCTAAATTCTTCGTCCAGCGCGTTAATCGCGACGTTAACGGCATGGTGCGCGCGATCGGAATCAATCATCAGGTCCCGAATCAGCCAAGGCGCTGTCGGCTGGCGCGCAATGTGGCAGTGGACCCACTCCAGGGGGGCGCCGGCGGCAAACGGGATCGCACCCGTGATCATCTGGTACAAGGTGATGCCCAACGAGTACAGATCGCTGCGGGCATCAATCTAGCGATTCATGCGGCCGGTCTGTTCGGGCGCCATGTAGGCGAGCGTGCCAGGCATAATTTCTGGCGGCGCGGGCGCCTGAGACTCACGCTGCAGTTGGGATGCAATCCCGAAACCGGTGAGCCATACGTGGCCGTTGTCGGCGACCCACGTTTCCAGGCTTGATGTCCTTATGTATCAGGCCGCGCCGATGGACTTGGCCGATTGTTGTGGCCAAGCCGATGGCGATGCGCAGGAATGCGAGTCAGATCGAGCGACTGCCCCTGGTCGCGCTCAAGAACCAGATCCAGGGGCTCACGCGAGGGTCACTAAGGATCGTTCGCCCCCCGCGACGAGTGAGCGTCAGCGGCTTGGCTGCCCACACGGGATCAAGCTCCGCTGCGAGCGAGTATTCGTGCTCAAGCCGCCGGAGGCCCTGAGACGAAGGCTGCTCTGGGGAGAGTGCGACCGCCAGGACCGGGGATGGGCGGCCGCGCTGTCGGCCGCGGTAAAAGGTGAACTCCGCGCCTTCCCGCAGGGGCTCCAACACTTACCCGAAAGGCTCGGTCATTGAGGGCTTCCCTGTTGCCACTAACAAGTACGATCCTAAGATAGCCATTTTGACAGCTTTTCGGGCGTTCCAGGATTTCAGAACGACCAACTCGGCGATTGTCGGCGGGAATCGCGCGGATCGGTACTAGTTGAACAGCGAGGCGATGCTATTTCAAGGCTGGATCAATCAACGTTAGAGATCCGTTTCGGGATCAAACCGCTTCTGCATCAGCTATCGGGTGGACGCACCTACCGTTGGCGTTCGGATTGACGGTGCTCTATAAGACCCAAATGCCAAGATCTAAATGCCGCCTAAACGTCACCTGATGGCTCTATTTCGACACAATGAGCGGGAACCCCGAAACAAGTTGCTTTAGATCGGAGCCCAAACAATTGGCGGCTCACTTGCACCAATTGGAGCGACCACCGGAAAGCACGATGCCGAACACCAGTAATGCGATTCCTCTTCGACAATTCGGCCGCCACAACGTCAAGATCTCGGCGCTGGGGTTCGGCGGTACATCATCTCGGCGATGCGCCTGACCAGAGCGCCGCGGTACGCCTGGTTAGGCAGGCCGTGGATGGCGGTATTACATTCTTCGACAACTGTTGGGAATATCACCGCGGCAAGACCGAAGTCTGGATGGGAGCCGGCTTAAAGGGCGTGCGCGATCGCTATTGCGAAGGGCGTAAATGTCACGGTGCTGCCGCTCGATGAGGCGCCCAGAGGCTACAGCGACTTTGATAAGGGTGCGGCAAAGAAGTTCGTTCCGGACCCACACGGGATCGTAAGATCGCGAAGAACCGCGGCCGAGTTAGTAGGAGCGCAGAGCTGAGTCCAGGACCTATTCGGCGAAGGGTGGCCCGCTCCCAAGTTGCCACCCTTGGCGCTATCCGTTTCCGGGCGCGGATAGCATCGTGAACACAATTGGGGCATTCACCCGTTACGGCGGCCCCGCCGTGGCGGATCTTGGACCCACGATCCTCGGCGGTATGATTTGTCAAGTTACCGTCCCGGAATACTCAGCGATCTGGGTGGAACGGCATGCCGCCATGGCCCGCACTGGCGGGTTCTGGAGTATGCAGATCTAAATTGACAACAATCGGATCCTGTCCGTCTCTCACAACTACAGCTTCGCAAATCTCAGCTGGGCTGGCATTGATCTCCTGGTGAGGCACATAAGGTGGAATGTAAATAAAATCGCCCGGCCTGGCTTCCTCGCTGAATTCCAGTCGATCGCCCCATCGCATCCGAATTCGGCCTTTTACCACGTAAAGGACCGTCTCCAGTTCCCCATGATGATGCGGTCCAGTCTTGGCATCCGGTTGAACCACCATAGTGCCGGCCCACAACTTGCTTGCTCCAGCCCTGGCATGCGTAATTGCGGCGGCGCGGGTCATGCCCGATGTCTGCGGCGTATTCAAATCAAGTTCATCCGAATGGACGATTTTGACTCCATGTTTTTCCCAATCCATTAGTAAGCCCCCGCTTCACTCCGCATTTTTGTTGCCGCGAAGTCGCTCCGAAGCTCTGCGCTGTATCTGGAGAGCACGGTCGGTTCTAGCCGTCACTCGAGTTCGTGGGCCGATGGCGGCGCATTCGACTTAGTCGGTAGAAGCACATAAGGGCCGGTTGGAGCAGTTGAACAGAAATACAGCTATAGTTACACCATCTAATCCGCCGAACTGCACGTTCCTACAGATCCGCGAATGTAAGCGGGTCGAAGGCGGTCTCGTCAGCGGAGTAAGTCCGCTCGCTTACATTACGCTTACGGCTCTGTGAGCGGCAAGATGGCATCCGCGGTTGCACAAACGGCTGTCCGCAAATTCTACGGGTACTCCCCAGTGTATGATCAAACAATCTACATGACAACCGAGCAGCAGCTCCGCGACCGGCTTCGCAAGATCTCGGCGCTATTCGAGGGCGCCACCACCATTGGCGAGCGCAACGCCGCGGCTGCCGCCATCGAGCGGGTCAAGCAAGCCCTCGCTTCCACGACAAGAGTCGAGGAGCCTACGGAATACACCTTCACCATGCGCGACGACTGGCACAGACGCCTTTTCGCCGCGCTATGCCGCCGTTACGGGCTGAAGCCTTATCGGTACAAGCGGCAGCGGCGTACCACTGTAATGGTGCGGGTCCCCAAATCGTTCGTGGACAAGACCCTGTGGCCGGAATTCCTCGAGCTCGAAAAGGCGCTCGAGGAATACCTGAACGAGGCCACCGAACGGATCATCCGCGAGGAAGTCTATGGCGACGCCGGCGATGCCTCGGAGCGCGCCGGGTAGGGTAAGATGGATGTTTCCTTGCAGGCCGCCAAGTTCGCGCGTCCGCCAAAATCCACTAAGCGAGGTTCAAACAACATGACGATCACAGAGGAAACCCGGCGCCGTTTCTTAGGTTGCTTTTCAGGCATTGGGCTCGGCGGGACGCTGCTGCCAGGCGTTCTATGGGCGCAAATGCAGCGTGACGGCGCGCAGAAGATCACGCCGGAAATGCTCAAGGACGCGCTGGCCGTTTCCGGTCTCTCGTTCAGCGAGGACGACCAGAAGGCGATGCTGCAGGCCGTCAACGCGAATCTTAACCGCTACGACGCCCTGCGCGAACTGCACATCCCGAACGATGTTGCGCCGCCGTTCTATTTCAGCGCCATCACGCCCGGCATGAAGGTCAATCGTACGCGCGAGCCGCTCCACTTCAGCACGCCCGCGGTGAAGCGCCCCGCGAATCTGGAAGACGTGGCGTTCTGGCCCATCACTCAGCTTGCGCAGTTGATTAAGACCCGCCAGGCTACTTCCACCGAGTTGACGCAAATGTACCTTGCCCGCCTGCACAAGTACAACGCCAAGCTGAATTGCGTGGTCACGTTCCTGGACGATGTCGCACTGGCGCAGGCGAAGCAGGCCGATGCCGAGATCGCCGCGGGCAAATACAAAGGGCCGCTGCACGGCATTCCCTGGGGCGCCAAAGACATCATCGCGGTCAAAGGTTATAAGACCACCTGGGGGTCGGGCGCTTACAAAGACCAGACGATCGACGACGAAGCCAGCGTGGTGGAAATGCTGCGCGATGCCGGCGCGGTGTTACTGGCGAAACTGACGTCGGGCGAGTTGGCGCAGGGCGACCAATGGTTCGGCGGCCAGACCAAGAACCCATGGAACACCGAACAAGGCTCGAGCGGATCTTCCGCCGGGCCGGCATCCGCGACCGCGGGCGGGTTGGTTGCCTTCGGCATCGGCAGCGAGACCAGCGGTTCGATTCTCAGTCCGTCCGCGCGCTGCGGCGTCACCGGGCTGCGTCCCACGTTCGGCCGCGTCAGCCGCTACGGCGTGATGGCGCTCTCATGGACGCAGGACCGCCTTGGCCCTCTGTGCCGGTACGCGGAGGATTGCGCATTGGTGATGAGCGTAATCGCGCGTCCCGACGGGCGCGACCTGAGCGTCTCCGAGATCCCATTCAATTGGAACGCGCGCATGGATATTCGCAAGCTGCGCGCCGGCTATCTGGAAGGCGGCTTCGAAGAGACGCGCGACCCGGTGGCGAAGCGCAACGACGAAAAGACAGTGGAGCAGTTGCAAGCGCTGGGGCTCAAACTGGTTCCCATCAAGGTTCCGGACTGGACACTCGATGTCTCCGCCATCGGCGTCGAGTCGGCCGTCTTCTTCGACGAGCTGGTGCGATCCGGGAGAGACAAGCAACTTACTTCGCCCGGCCGCGCCAATGGTTTCCGCTCGAGCCACCTGGTTCCCGCCGTGGAGTACTTACAATCGCAGCGCGCCCGGTCTATGATGATGATGAAGCTGGCGGAAGCTACCGCCGATGTGGATGTCTACCTGGTTCCGGCTAACTCGGGTGGGGGCGGCGGCGGACGTGGACCCGGCGCAACCCCTGGAGCAACCCCTGGAGCAGACCCTGTTGCGGCTGCGGGAGCGGCGCCTGGAGCTACGACAGCGGACGGCGCAGCGCCGGCGGGCGGACGTGGGCGAGGCGGCGGCGGAGGCAATCGAAGCGTGGTTCAACGGCATTTCACGCTGGCGAATCTCGCTTGTTATCCGGCCATCAACACGCCCAACGGATTCACCGAAACGGGCACGCCGACTAACATCACATTCTACGCCCGGCCATTCGGCGAGGCTGAGCTTTTGGCCGTGGCGAAGGCCTATCAGGATGCATCCGGATTCCATTTAAAACATCCGGATTTGAAGAGTTGAGCTGCGCGCTTTTGTCTGCCGTGATCCGGTAAGTAGGCGAGTTAAAGGATTGAGCGCACCGTCGCGAGGAAGCGCTGGCGGTCGGCGGCGGCGGGGATCTCTTCGGCCAGCAGGCTCTGTAATTCCTGAGCGTTGCGGGCCGCGCGGGCCGCGCGCGCGACCACGATCTTAGCGATGGGGCCTATATAAGGAGCGAGCGCTTGCGCGCATAGTTCCAACGCGGCTGGATCGAATTGAATCGCCGAGGCTGGCGCGCGCGAACCGGTGGCTTCGGCGACGCTGGAACTGGTTTTGAAGAAAGCTTCGCGCTCTTTGGGATCTTCGATATGGGAAGCGAGCGCCTGCCGGATTTCAGAGAGAGTGCCGTAGCGGCGCGCGGCATCGGCAACCAGGCGCTTGGCGATTGGACCAATGGCGCGGGAAAGGCGGGCTTCCAGGCCGGCCAGTTCCGGCGCGGTAGTGGCGGTCGCGATAGTGGCGATCGCGGTGGTCGTGACGGAGGCTTGGCTTTGCAGCGCAGCCTGGAAATCGAGCGCAGTCTGGAAACGCTCGGCGGGATCTTTAGCGAGCGCACGCATGATGGCGGCGGAAATGGCGGGCGGCACGAGCGGATTGACCAGAGCCGGATGCGGGGGAATGACGCTCAGTTGCGCGGTCATGAGGGCGTGCTCAGTATCGCCTTGTATGGGTCGCCGGCCGGTAACCGTTTCGTAACTCATGAGGCCGACGGAGTAGATATCGGAACGGGCGTCGGCATGGCCGGAGCGGATCTGCTCGGGCGACATGTAGGCAATGGTTCCAACCGCCAGGCCGGTGCCGGTGAGCCGCTGTAAGCCGATGGATTTCGCGATGCCGAAATCGGTTAGCTTGACCGCGCCGTCCGCGGCGATCAGGATATTGGCCGGCTTGATATCGCGGTGAATCACGCCGCGCTCATGGGCGAACGCGAGGGCGGTGAGGACCTGGGTGATGTAGTGGACCGCCATGGCGACCTCGACTCGCCCGCGGCGCAGCATCTCTTCCAGGCTGACGCCTTCGACCAGTTCCAGAATCATGACCAGGCGGTCATCGATGCGCAGGGCGGTGTAGAGGGCGGCGATGTTGGGATGCTGTAGGCTGGCGTGAACCTGGATCTCACGGAGAAAGCGGTCGGCGAGAGTGGGATCCTCATCAAGGTCGGGAAGGACGATTTTCATGGCCTCGTCGCGACCCGTAAGCAGGCTGCGGACGCGAAAGACCTTGCCCATACCGCCACGACCCAAAACGCCAGTGACCTGATAGTCGCCGAGGATATCGCCGATCTGAATAGACATCAATTTGACTCTAACGCGCGCTCGCTATAATAACGTTGCCGGGCTATTTCTTCGCGGGCGTGACGTCCGTCACTGGAAGATCCCAATGGGCCGGTAGGATCTCGAACCGGCGTTGCTCCTCGCGTTTGTAAGTCTCCTGGTCGGGCCAGAGTTGTTGGATAAAACGATCTTCCTCGGGATTAGATGTTGTCGCCAGCGTCGAATTCTTGAACCGGATGGTGACGCGATAGTCCCAGCGCGAATCTTCGGTCATGTGGTTGGCGGGCTCCTCAATTTTCACCGAGATCATGCGGCCACTCTCGACGACCTTTTGGAGCAAAGGGTAGTGGTTCCTCAGGAAGAGTTGCAGAAATTCCTGCTGACGCCCCCATTGCGCCTTGTAGTAGTACTCGACTGTGTAAGGCTGGTCAGCCGTCCCATGCGTCGGGGCGCCCTGGGCGAACAGCGGCTGCGCCACAACGGAAAGCAACAGGGAAAGAAGTATATTTTTCATCGATCCTCCAGGTATTGAGTGTATTGAGTATATCCCAGGCAGTGCGGAAGCCCAGCCATGCCTATGCCCGGCCCGTCCAGCCTTGACAGGGTCACCCAGCCTTGATAGCTTGAGCCTTCAGGCCGGCTAACGCAGTGAACTATCTGGAGATCCTTCTTCATGTACCTTAGAAACTTCGTTTTGAGCCTCAGTGCAGGCTTTGCCGCGATCCTAATGTTGGCGACGCCCGCGCTCGCGCAGTCCCTCACTGAAGCCCTGCTGAACGGGCTCACCTACCGCAATCTGGGACCGTTCAAGACAGGCGCCTGGACGGTCGGAGTGGCGATTCCTGAGACTCCCGCCAAGGCGCATCGGGATATCATTTACGCCGCGCTGCGCACCGGCGGCGTCTGGAAATCGTCCAACGGCGGTGTGACGTTTGAGCCGGTGATGGACAGCCAGAGCGTCTATTCCATGGGCGCCATCGCCGTGGCGCCTTCCGATGAGAACGTGGTCTGGGTGGGGACCGGCGATAATTCGGCGACGCGCAGCGCCTATTGGGGCGACGGAGTTTATAGGTCCACGGATGGGGGTAAGACATGGCAGAACATGGGATTGAGAGATACGCAGCACATAGCCAGAATTGTCATCCATCCTACCAATCCGGATATCGTCTATGTCGCCGCGCTCGGTCATCTCGCCACGCCGAATACAGAGCGCGGAGTATTCAAGACCGCCGATGGCGGAAAGACCTGGAAGAAGGTGCTCTATGTAGGCGACCGCGTGGGAGCCGTCGATCTTGTCCGCGACCCGCGCAACCCCGAGATACTCTACGCGGCGACCTATGAACACACCCGGCTGCCCTGGGTGATCAACGACGGCGGACCCGGAACCGGCTTATATAAGACCACCGACGGCGGCGCTAACTGGAAAGAATTGACCAACGGATTGCCGAAAGGCCCCATGGGCCGCATCGGCATCGATATCTGCCGCACCAGGCCCGATACTCTCTATGCGGTGTACGACAACCACAATTTGCGCCCCGGCGCCACTAACCCCAACGCGACAATCAATGGTCAGGTTTATCGCACGGATGACTCGGGCGCGAACTGGCGCAAAGTGAATCCCGACAACGTGGATGTCAGTGGCAAGGCCGGCTACTCGTTTAACCAGATCACAGTCGACCCGAACAATCCCGAGAGAGTCTGGGTTACCGGGTCCGACTTCCACAACAGCTCCGATGGAGGCAAGACCTGGGCCGGCCGTGGGGGGCCGCGAACGTTCGGGCGCGCTTTCGGCGATTTTCGCTCGCTATGGGTCGATCCGCAGGATTCCAGCCGTATGATTGCGACCTCCGATGGAGGCGTCTTCCAATCTTTCGACGGCGGCCGCACCAGCCAGAACTATATAACCATCCGGGGCGGAGAAGTCTATGCACTAGGCGTGGACATGGAGACGCCGTACAACGTTTACGAAGGTCTTCAGGATCACGAGAGCTGGAAGGGGCCGAGTAACGGCTGGAGCGGAAGCGTCGGAGTGGAAGACTGGGTAACTGTCGGCACGGGCGACGGCATGTACAACCAGGTTGACCCCACCGACAGCCGCTGGGAATATAACACGCACGAGTTTGGCAGTCACGCCCGTTATGACCAGAAGACGCATGAGAGCGTGGACATCATGCCAAAGCGGGCCGGGGGTGACAGGCTGCGGTTCAACTGGATCGCGCCGTTGGTGTTATCGCCGCACGATCCCAAGACCTTGTACGCCGGAGCGCAGGTGCTATTCCGCTCGACGGACCGCGGCGATCATTGGCAGGAGATCAGCCCCGATCTAACTACTAACGACCCGGACAAGATCAACCACAGCGCCGCGGGCAGCGCCATTGTGTTCTGCGACATCACTACAATTTCAGAATCGCCGGTCACTGCGGGAGTCATCTGGGTAGGTACTGACGATGGCAAGGTACAAGTGACACGAAACGGCGGCGCCAATTGGACCGACGTCACGAAGAACATCGCGTCCGTTGGCGGTCCGGAGGAAGTCTGGACCAGCCGTGTCTACGCGTCGCGCTTCGCCGCGGGAACGGCCTACATAGCCAAAACCGGGCGCCGTTTCGACGACTTCAAGCCGTATCTGTTCCGGACCGCCGATTTCGGCGCCACGTGGACTAATATTTCCAGCAACCTTCCAGCGTGGCCCGTCAACTCGATCGTCGAGGACACTCAGAAGGCCTCGCTACTGTTCGCCGGCACAGAGATGGGCGTTTATGTGTCGGCCGATGGCGGCGCGCGATGGGTGGCTTTGAAGAGCAACATGCCACCCGCGGCGGTCACCGACATGGTGATCCATCCGCGCGAGCAGGATCTGGTGGCGGGCACTTACGGCCGCGGTATTTGGGTGATGGATATCGCGCCGATCCGCGAGATGACTGAAGAGAACCTGCAGGGCCCTTACCTATTCAGCGTGAAGCCGAAGCCGATTCGCCACGACGGCGCGCAAGGCAACTACCGGTTCAACGGCGACACGTTCCCAACCACGCCGAATGAGCCGAACGGGCTGCTGATTTACTATTACCTGAGACTGGATGCGCCGCAACCAGTGACGGTCACGGTTGCAGATTCGGCAGGTAAGGTTGTACGGAGACTGCAGGGTTCGCAGCAGGCCGGAATCAACCGCGTATCGTCGGAAGGCGGCGGAGGCGGAGGCGGCCGCGGCGGGCAGGCCCGTGCCGCCACGCCGCCCGGCGAGTACGTTGTCACACTGGATGTGGGCGGGGCTAAGCTCACTCAGAAAGCGCGCGTGGTGGAGACACCTACGTTCCGGTAGGTCATGTTCGGGGCGGAGGCCAGGGACTACTTAACTCTCGAAAACGGCGTCAAGCGGAACCAGAATCTCCGGATTCTCCGTGCGCAGCGTCCCATTCCTCACTTCGCGGCTGCCCTCTGAAGTGTAGATCCACGCCTTTCTTGTCTGCGGGTCCACGACCCAGACGTAGCGCACTCCGAACGCCAGATAATCGTCGATTTTCTGCTGCATCCGGCTCATCCGGTCTTCAGGAGATAGAATCTCGATACACAGAAACGGAGGCGAAGTAAATATCTGTTCGTCGGGTTCCGGACCGACAACCCCGCAGATGTCTGGTATGCGATAGCGCGTGGGCGAGACCTGGACTCGCTGTTCTTGGATGGCAAAGATGTTCCACTGCTTATGGCGCTGACGTAGGTAGTACAGAATTCCCCATTGCGCTTTACTGTGGTCTTTCTCTCCCACGTTCCTCTCCAATATCACTCCGTCGACATAGTCGCAATCGGCCTCGTAGACCGTATGCAAGTACTCATCAACGGAAACCAGGGTGGGTAGCGCGCCCATGTCAGCAATTGTGTCATACGGTGACGGCTGACGGAATCATCTGTTGCAAGCCGCCGCCAGTGCGCCCGCTCTCGAGGCTGTCAATCCCACGCCGCAATTCTCTTGCACTCCCGCGCAACTCCTGGGGCGCGGCCAGTCAGGCGCTCACCACCCTGCGCTCGCCGCGGTGGATGGAGCACTACGGCAAGCGCCGACTTCACTCACCTGATGACGCGCTCGGTGGACGCGCCGGTCTGCTCGGGTCAGTTCCTGCACCAGATGGACCCCGAGACCGGTATGCCAATTCCGTCCATGATGTCATCGTAAGACCAACGTACCCTAACTGGGGGTCGCTCTGAACTGTGCATGAGAGGGATCCGAATCGGGTTCTGAACAAAAGACGTAGAGCCGCCAACTTCCGCGACCCATCGCGCCGGGCCTAACTTAATTAACTAAGGCCGCGCAGCCGCTGCCGCCGGCTTGAAGGTCAACTCGCCCGCAATATCCTCCGCGTCCACCACCACCGTCTGCCCATCGCGAATCGCGCCCTTCAGCAGCAGCCTTCCCAGCGGCGTCTCGATCTTCTTTTGAATCGCCCGCTTCAACGGCCGCGCGCCGTAGTGCGGATCGTACCCTGTCCGCACCAGGTTCGCCCGCGCCGTATCGGTAAGCTGCAACGTGATGTGCCGCTCCGCCAGCCGCACACGCACGCGGTTGAGCTGGATCTCCACGATCTGTTCCAAATGCTCTTCCGTCAGCGCATGGAACACGATGATTTCGTCCACGCGGTTCAAAAATTCCGGCCGGAAGTGATGCCGCATCTCCTCGATCACCGCGTCCTTCATGCGCTCGTAACCTTCGCCCTCGAACCCGCCGTGATATTCCAGAATCCGCTGGCTGCCCACATTGGAAGTCATGATCGCGATGGTGTTCTTGAAATCCACCGTGCGCCCCTGCCCGTCCGTGAGCCTTCCATCGTCCAATACCTGTAGCATCACGTTGAACACATCGTGATGCGCCTTCTCGATCTCGTCGAACAATACCACTGCATACGGCCGCCGTCTTACCAGCTCCGTTAACTGCCCGCCCTCTTCGTAGCCCACATACCCCGGAGGCGCGCCAATCAGCCGCGCCACCGTGTGCTTCTCCTGATATTCGGACATGTCGATGCGGATCATCGCCTTCTCGTCGTCGAACAGAAACTCGGCCAGCGCGCGCGCCAGCTCGGTCTTCCCTACCCCCGTCGGCCCTAGAAAGATGAAGCTGCCGATCGGCCGGTTCGGATCCTTCAACCCCGACCGCGCGCGAATCACCGCCTCCGCCACCGCCGTCACCGCTTCGTCCTGCCCGATCACCCGCTCATGCAGCTCGCTCTCCAGGTTGAGCAGCTTCTGCATCTCGCCTTCCATCAGCTTGGTCACCGGAACGCCCGTCCAGCGGCTCACCACCTCGGCGATATCTTCCTCGTCCACCTCTTCTTTGATGAGCTTCGCTTGCGCCTGCTGCTTGGCAAACTTGTCCGACTCCTCCTGTAACTCGCGTTCCAGCCCCGCCAGCTTGCCGTATTTCAACTCGGCCGCGCGGTTCAAATCGTACTGCCGCTCCGCCAACTCAATCTCGGCCTTGGTCTCTTCCACCTGCCGCTTGAGCTGCTGTAGACGCACCACCGCCTGCTTCTCGCTCTGCCACCGCGCCGTCAACGCGTCCGATTCCGCGCGCAGGTCCGCCAGTTCCTTTTCCAGCTTCTTCAGGCGATCCTTCGACGCCGCGTCCGTCTCCTTCTTCAACGCCTCGCGCTCGATCTCGAGCTGCATGATCCGCCGCCGCGCTTCGTCCATCTCGGCCGGCATGGAATCGATCTCCGTCCGCAAGCGCGCCGCCGCCTCATCCACCAGATCGATCGCCTTGTCCGGCAGAAACCGGTCCGTGATATAGCGGCTCGAAAACACCGCCGCCGCCACCAGCGCCGCGTCCTTGATGCGCACCCCGTGGTGCACCTCGTACCGCTCCTTCAACCCGCGCAAAATCGAAATGGTATCTTCCACCGACGGCTGATCCACCAGCACCGGTTGAAAGCGCCGTTCCAGCGCCGCGTCTTTTTCGATGTGCTTGCGATATTCGTCGAGCGTGGTGGCTCCGATACAGTGCAGCTCGCCGCGCGCCAGCATCGGCTTCAGCAGGTTGCCCGCGTCCATCGAGCCCTCGGCCTTGCCCGCGCCCACCACCGTATGCAGCTCGTCGATGAACAACACCACTTCGCCCGCCGCATCCAGCACTTCTTTGAGCACCGCTTTGAGCCGCTCTTCGAACTCGCCGCGATACTTCGCGCCCGCGATCAGCGCGCCCATATCCAGCGACACAATCCGTTTGCCCTTCAGCCCCTCCGGCACGTCGCCGCGCATGATGCGCAACGCCAGCCCTTCTACAATCGCCGTCTTGCCCACGCCCGGCTCGCCAATCAGCACCGGGTTGTTTTTGGTGCGCCGCGACAGCACCTGGATCACGCGCCGTATCTCTTCATCGCGGCCGATCACCGGATCGAGCTTGCCTTGCGCCGCCATTTTGGTGAGGTCGCGCCCATACTTCTCGAGCGCCTCATACGTGGCTTCGGGATTCTGCGACGTCACCCGCTGGCTGCCGCGGACATCGCGCAGCGCCTGCATCAGACGCTCGCGCGTCAGGCCGAGTTCCTTGAGCAGCTTGCCCGCCGCGCCGCGGTCGTCAGTCGCCGCCAGCAGCACATGCTCCACCGAGATGTACTCGTCCTTGAGCTGGCGAGCCTCATCGTCGGCCTTCGCCAGCAGTTGATTCAGCCGGCTGGTGACGAAGATCTGGTCCGGCGCGCCGGATGGCCCGGAAACCTTCGGCAGCTTGTCAAGCTCCGCATTCACGCGCCGCGCCAGCGTTTCCACGTTGACGCCCGCTTTCGCCAGGATGGAAGCCGCCAGCCCGCCCTCCTGCTCGAGCAGCGTGGAGAGGAGGTGTTCTACATCGATTTGCTGATTGCCATAGCGGACGGCCTTGGTCTGCGCCGACCGGACCGCCTCCTGGAGCTTTTCGGTGAACCGGTTGATGTCCATAAAGTTATTTTATTGTCACTCCGATGATGGTAGTTAATGCTGGCTGCCGCCGGCTTTCACCCGGCGCTGTTCGAGCGGCTTCAGCGGGCGCTCGGAGACGATTTTGCCACTGAGCCTCGGCGCCAGTATCAGAAATGCGCCGTAGCAGAGCAGCGAAACCGCCAGCGCAGCGGGGTGGCTCTGGCGGAAATCTTCGAAGATCGGTTTTACGACGCACAGTGCGATGGCGGCATAGCTGACCCAAATGAGCTCGCGGCGAGCCGTCCGCGATCCGGCGAAGCGGAGTGCAAGGGCCGTGCGCAGGTAACCACGGTGCGCGCGGCCGCTAACGGAGGGGCGGTCGGCTGGCCGGCGGCCATGATCCAGAGAGCGGGCGTGGCCGATGCGAGCGACGAACCCGTGAACGCGTCGAGGATGCTTCCAGGGACTCCCGAGATCAGCCCCGTGGCGGCCAGAAATAGGGCGCCGTGGATGGCGATAAAAATTGTCAGCCATTGATCGGGAGCTTACAGAGGCCGAACAGGAATACGACTGGGGCGCCCAAGTGGAAGTGCAGCGGCAGGCTGTGGTGGCGTGGTCGGCGCACGCGAAAGGAGACAACGCCGGCGCCTTGCGGTGGATGCGCTCCGCGGCCGACCTCGAGGACAAAACCGACAAGCATCCGGTAACGCCTGGACCGGTGCTGCCCGCACGTGAGTTGTCGGGCGACTTGTTCCTGGAATTGGATCAGCCGGCACGGGCGCTTCCTGAGTTCGAAGCGGTGCTGCAGAGAGGTCGCCGAAGCGGTTCAACGCGACCTACGGCGCGGCGCGCCCGGCGGAGCTCTCGGGCAATCGGAAGAGGGCGACCGAGCGCTATTCGGAGCTGCTCGAGCTTTGTGGGCAGGCTGAGACCCAAAGGCTTGAAGTGCAGAATGCACGAGCATACTTGCAAGAGTGATGAGGTTTCAAAGTCCCGAGCGAGTAGCTTCCGGCAGCCCAGAAGTGCCCCCCGCCCGTGATAGACTTCCCCGATGAATCGGATACTAACCCTCGCTGCCCTGGCATGCGCGTTGTTCGTATTTGCACAGAGCGATGAGCCCCGCATCCCGGTCGACTTCCAGGAAATCATGATCCCGATGCGCGATGGAGTCCGCCTCCAGACGGTGATCGTCTCGCCCAAGAATCCGAAAGGCCCGCTTCCGTTCCTGATCGACCGCACGCCCTACGGCGTTCCGGCCAAAGAAGCGGCCGGGCGCGGAATGCCGGCAGCTTCGCGCGCGCTTTACGAAAATTACTACGTGGTGCGGCAGAACATTCGAGGCCGTTTCCGTTCTGAAGGCAAGTTCGTCATGCAGCGGCCGCCGCACCCGCCGGAGGATGCCAAGGGCATTGACGAAACCACCGACGCGTGGGACACCGTCGACTGGCTGATCAAGAACATCCCGAACAACAACGGCCGCGCCGGCTTCACCGGAACATCGTACGACGGCTGGACGGCGGTGATGGCCGCGCTCGATCCGCACCCCGCCGTGAAAGCCATCGTGGAGCAGGCATCGCCCGCAGATATGTTTCTGGGCGACGATTTCCACCACAATGGCGCCTTTCGCCTCAGCTACGGCTTCGAATATTCGGCCGAGCTCGAGACCAGTTCCACGGAGAATTATTACTTCAAGTTCGACCGCGCCGATACGTTCGATTGGTATCTCGGCCTGGGACCGCTCTCCAATGTGGATGAGCGTTACTTCCATGGCAAGATTCCCACGTGGGAAGATTTCGTGCATCATCCCAACTATGACGAGTTCTGGAAGCGCCAGGCCTTCGCGCGGTACTTGACGGCGGTCAAAGTCCCGTTGCTTCACGTTGCGGGCTGGTGGGATCAGGAGGATTTCTACGGCCCGCAAACCATTTACGCTTATCTGGAGGCGCACGATTCGGCCAACCGCAATTTCTTCGTCGCGGGACCATGGAATCACGGGCAGTGGGGCCGCAATGGAAGCCGCCTGGGCGCCATCGATTTCGGCTCCGACACTTCGCAGTATTACCGCGACAAGATTTACCAGCCTTTTGTCGACTATTGGCTGCGAGGCCAAGGGGAACCGAAGCTCGCCGAAGCCACCGTGTTCGAGACCGGCACGAACCAGTGGAAGCAATACGAGGCGTGGCCGCCGAAGCGGGGCATCGATACGCGCCGTCTCTATTTTCGCGAAGACCGCCGCTTATCGTTCGATGCGCCCACCGGCGCAACCGGATTCGACGAATATGTGAGCGACCCGGCGAACCCCGTTCCCTACCGCCCGCGGCCGGTTACGCCCACTTATCCCGGTCCAGAATGGCCGGTGTGGCTGGTGCAGGACCAGCGCTTTGTGGACCACCGGCCGGACGTACTTTCGTGGCAAACCGAGCCGTTGGGCGAACCGATCATGGTTGCGGGAGATATCGGCGCGGAGTTGTTCGCGTCTACATCCGGCTCGGATAGCGATTGGGTGGTCAAGCTGATCGATGTTTACCCCGAAGATGCCCCAGCCGACGCGCAGACCGGCACAAAGATGGGCGGCTTTGAGCTGATGGTAGCCGATGAAATCTTGCGCGCGCGCTTCCGCGATGGCTTCGAGCGCCCAGTGGCTGTTCCGGCGAATCAGGCAGTGGCGTATAAGATCGATCTGCATACCAATGCCCACGCTTTCCTGAAAGGCCATCGGGTTATGGTGCAGGTGCAGAGCACGTGGTTCCCGCTCTACGATCGCAATCCGCAGAAGTTCACGCCGAATATTTTCGAAGCCCATGCGGAAGACTATGTGAAGGCCACGCAGCGGATCTATCGCGCCGCGCGCAGCGCCAGCGCGGTAACGCTGCCGGTGGTGACGGGCCGGTGAAGTGAGTGCACGAGTGCGTGCGCAACAGACTCCTTCTGCGTGAAATCGGCAAGATAGACGGACTTTGAGCGACATCTCCAACATCGTTGCTCAGCTCCCGCATGGCAGCAATCGCTGCAGGCCGTACGGGAACTGGGGCCCCGCGTTTTCCCTCAAACGCTACCCGGCATCATGCGGCTGCAGCACCGCTGCCTGTCGTTCCTACGCCGCAAACGATTCTCAAGGCAGCCCGAGCACCGAATTGGATATTGGAACACAGTTGTGATCGATCAGATAGAAAGAATTGATACGGCGTTCGCCATAGCT
>JBEKNN010000087.1:0-31011 GCA_049522755.1 Bryobacteraceae bacterium
CAAATACGTCATCGGAATCGACCTGGGCACCACTAACTCCGCGCTCGCCTACGCGGAGATCCGCGCGGACGCGGACCCCTTCGCGCCCGCCAACGTGCAACTGCTCGCCATACCGCAGCTCGTGAACCCCGGCGAAGTCCGCGATGAGCCGCTGCTGCCCTCGTTCCTCTATCTGCCCGGCGCCAGCGATTTTCCCGCCGGATCGACGGCGCTGCCTTGGGATGCAAATCCAGCGGCGGTGGTCGGCCGCCTGGCGCAAAAGCGCGGCGTCGAAAATGTAGGCCGGATGGTGTCGTCCGCCAAATCGTGGCTCTCACATTCCGGCGTGGACCGCACCTCGCCCCTGCTCCCGTTCCGCGCGCCCGAAGGCGTCGCCAAAATCTCCCCCGTAGAGGCCAGCCGCCGCTATCTGGAGCATCTGCGCGACGCGTGGAATGAGAAGATGCCGGACGCGCCCTTCGTGGATCAACAAGTGCTGGTGACTGTGCCCGCATCGTTCGATGCCGTGGCGCGCGAGCTGACGCTCGAAGCCTCCAAACAAGCCGGATATCGCGACATCACCCTGCTCGAAGAGCCTCAGGCCGCGTTCTACGCGTGGATCGAGCGGCACTCCGATTGGCGCGAGCGCGTGCAGGTGGGCGACCTCATCCTGGTCGTCGATATCGGCGGCGGCACCACCGATTTCACGCTCATTGCCGTCACCGAGAGCGATGGCGAGCTGTCGCTCAACCGCGTCGCCGTAGGCGAGCACATCCTGCTGGGCGGCGACAACGTCGATCTGGCGCTTGCCGGCGTGGTCTCGCAGCGTCTCGCCGAAAAAGGCACGCGCATCGATAGCCGCCAGCTTCAGGCGCTGTGGAGCAACTGCCGCGTGGCCAAGGAAAAGCTGCTGGAGCCGGGCTCCAAGGCGAAGGAGCAGGCGGTCACAATTCTCGGCAAGGGCACGGGCCTGGTGGGCGGAACCATCAAGGCCACGCTGCTGCGCGAGGATATCGAACGCGTGCTGAGCGATGGCTTCCTGCCCGCGGTTGCCAGCACCGATATGCCCGCGCGCCAGCGCCGCGGCGGCGTGCAGGAACTGGGCCTGCCGTATGCCGCCGACGCCGCCATCACCCGCCATATGGCGCGCTTTCTACGTCAGGATGGCGACCTGCGCCAGGAAGGTCTGCGCCGCGGCCCCAGCGGCCTGGCGTGCCCCACGCACGTACTCTTCAACGGCGGCGTATTGAACGCGCAGTTGGTGCGCGAACGGATTCTGGCGGCGCTGGACGCCTGGCTGGCCGACGAGGGTTTGCCGCCCGTCAAACCGTTAAGCGGCGAAGACCTCATGCACGCTGTCTCGCGCGGCGCCGCGTATTATGGCCTGGCGAGGCACGGCCGCGGCGTGCGCATTCGCGGCGGCGTCCCGCGCACATACTACATCGGCGTGGAATCGGCCATGCCTTCCATCCCCGGATTTCCCGCGCCCATGAAGGCCCTGACGGTGGTGCCGTTCGGGATGGAAGAAGGCGCCAGTATTCGCATCCCCGGCCGCGAATTCGGCTTGGTCGCCGGCCAGCCCGCCGAGTTTCGCTTCTTCACATCGGTGACGCGCAGGAACGATGAGCCCGGCGACCTGATCGAAGATTTCGGCGATGCGCTGGAAGAGCTGCCTCCCATGGAAGCCACCATGGCCGCGGGCGAAGGCGCACCTGAAGTAGTTCCCGTATCTTTTGAAACCGTGGTCACCGAAACCGGCATGCTGCAACTCTGGTGCGTAGCCCGCGACGGACGAAGGTGGAAGCTGGAGTTCAATGTGAGGGAACGCGTGTAATGCGGACGCCGCCGAAGAGTCGCTCTTGCCAAGCACGGTTTGGCTTAGGTGATCGTTGATAAACTAAAAGCTATTGGGCATCGACTGAGTGGGTTTGCTATGCGACTGACGCGCGTCCGCGCTGTAAACTTTAAGAGCTTCGCGCAACTGGACATTCGGCTCGAGAACCTGAACGTCCTGATCGGGGCTAATGCTTCCGGAAAATCTAACTTTGTCCAGCTTTTCACCTTTGTTCGCGACATTGTCGAGAGCGGGCTGGAGAATGCAATTTCGATTCAGGGCGGCGCGCAATACCTGCGCAACATGAACTGCGGGGGAGATGCCAATCTCACGATCGAGCTGTCGGTTGAACCTGACCCTGGCGATCTGACATTCCTTCCCGGGGTTGATCCCTCATCGGTGATTCGGTTTGCGTATCGTTTCTCCCTTGCATTTCCAGGTGGACGGCACGTATCCATTGCGGAGGACGAACTGCACGTGGATCTCAGTAATGGGCCTCGGTCCGTTTCGACTTTCATACTCAAGCGAACGAAGAATGAATATGGGATCGAAGGCGCCCCTAGTATGTTCGGCGGGGTCCTTGTCGAAAATCTAAACTCGCGCCCAGGAGACGCTCGTCAGCCGATGCTCCTGATCGAAAATGAGTTCCTTCGCTCGATGCTGCCGCTCAATGGTTTGAAATCAATCGCAACGTACGATATTGATCCGAAGGGGCCAAAGGCCGGCGCGTTTTTTGGCGCCAAGAGCGAGTTGGAACCTAACGCGGATAACCTTGCAATCGCCCTTGACAGGATCCTCTCCAACGATGAGGGCCGTCGAAAGCTACTGAACCTGTTGAAGGACGTCCTGCCTTTTGTGGATGGGTTGGAAGCCGAACAGATGCAGGACAGCTCGTTTTTCTTCAATATGCGTGAGAGATTCTCGCGGGAACCAATGCCGGCGGCCTTCTTATCAGACGGCACGATCGACGTCATATCCCTCATTGTGATTCTCTACTTCGAGAGAAAGTCCGTCGTTGTCATCGAAGAGCCGGAACGAAACTTGCACCCTCCGCTCATCTCTAAACTGGTAGAACTGTTCAAAGACGCCTCGCGGCTCAAGCAAGTCATCGTCAGCACCCATAACCCGGAGATTGTGCGGTATGCTGAGCCAGGGCAACTGATCCTGATATCGCGCGATGCTTCCGGTTCTTCCCACGCTGAAAGGCCAGTTGACAAGCCGCAGGTGCAGCGGTTTCTTCGCGAGGAAATCGGTATGCACGAGCTGTATGTCGAGAACCTGCTTGAGGTTTAGCCAGTGCCGACGCGGCTGGCGGTCTGGGTGGAGGGCGACAGGGACCGGCGTTTTATTGAGGCGGTGATAAAACCCCGACTGGAATCGACGTATGCTCAAGTGCTTGTCAAAGAGTACCGCCAGCGCAAGACCGTGGACATCAATCGCTGGTTGCGCGCTATGGCTCACGAGGGCTTCGGCCATCTGTTCATAGCGGATATTGACTCCGCGCCGTGTGTCACGATCCGCAAGGAGAAGGTGATGGAGCGCTACCCGGAGATCGAAGATCAAGAGATTGGTGTAGTCTCGAGGGAGATCGAGAGCTGGTATCTCGCTGGGATCACTGCCAACGGCGCGAGTGCACTCAATATCAGTCCTCCGTCGTCCACAGACAATCTGACTAAACAGGATTTAGACCGACTGACGCCGCCGCAATTGGACTCGCAACTCGACTTCCTGCTGGAACCGCTCAAGTATTTCGATGCGACGACGGCCTGCAAACGCAATAAGTCCTTTGCGCATTTTCACCGCATGTGGTCCTAACCCGACTTGCTGCCCACCCTCGGACAGGCTGCCGCCCGCAGGCGGATAGGAGCCGGACAGTGACGCCTGGCGAGGCGGTCAGCAGTCTTGCCCGTCCAACACCGGCCCGGCCAGACACGCCAGTACGTGGGACGCCCTGGTACGTTAAACTCGATGGTGAGGCAGGCGCAGGCGCGGAGCTCGGGTTCGGGAACCCAGCGCGGTTGCGGATACGGTGGAAGTCGCGGCGTGAAACTTTAGTGACACTAAAATCTGGCGCAGGCCACCGACCTATGCCGCTAGCCCGAGGAAACTCTCCCTTCACCCTACCCTATCATGAAGATCGGCATTGACCTCGGCACCACCAATTGCGCACTCGCCTACATCGACGAGGGCGAGGCCGAAGACCTCGAGTTTCCGCCCGTCCACGTTTTCGAAACGCCGCAGCTCGTAGCAGCCGGCCGCGTCGAGCCGCGCCGCACGCTGCCCTCGTTCCTGTTTCTCGAAGATGGCCAGCCCGTCGGCGCATACGCGCGCGAACAAGGCGCGCTGGTCCCCACCCGCCTGGTGCATTCGGCCAAGTCGTGGCTCTCGAATTCCGATGTCGACCGCACCGCCAAAATCCTGCCGTGGGATTCGCCTGAAACCGGCCGCGTGCTGTCGCCGGTGGAAGTCTCCGCGCGCTATCTCGCCAAGTTCCGCGAAGAGTGGGACCGCGCCAAAAGCGCGCCGCTAGCCGAGCAAGACATCGTACTCACCGTCCCCGCGTCGTTCGACGAAGAAGCTCGCGAGCTCACCGTGATGGCCGCCAAGGAAGCCGGCCTCGAGCGCCTCACGCTGCTCGAAGAGCCCGCCGCCGCGTTCTATTCCTGGATCGCCAACAACCTGGCGCAATCGCGTAAGAAATTGTTCAACGGCCAGGTGGTGCTGGTGTGCGACGTCGGCGGCGGCACCAGCGATTTCAGCCTCATTCGCGTCACGCGCGAAGGCGACCTGGTGAATTTCACGCGCACCGCGGTAGGCCAGCACCTGCTGCTGGGCGGCGACAATCTCGATCTCACGCTCGCCTGGCTGGTGGAAACCAAGCTCAACACCCAGCTCACCATCCGCCAGCGCAGCGGCCTGCGGCGCCAGTGTTCGGCGGCGAAAGAGAAGCTGCTCAACAATCCGAATCTGAAAAGCGTCGAGATCACCGTGCTCGGCACAGGCTCGTCGCTGATCGGCAAATCGTTGAAGACCGAGATTCTGCGCGAAGAGGCGCTGGAGCTGGCGCTCGAAGGCTTTCTGCCCTTCACCGCGCGCGGCGAAGCGCCCAAAGAGGAAAAGCGCAGCCTCTTCCGCGAGCTGGGTTTGCCCTATGTTTCCGACGCCGCCATCACCCGCCACCTGAACGCGTTCCTGGAGCCCACCGGGGAAACGCCGGACGCGATTCTGTTCAACGGCGGCTTCTTCATCCCCGAAATTCTGCGCGAGCGCGTGGCTGAAGCGGTCGGCCGCTGGTACGGACGGAGGCCGGAGATTTTCGAAAACGTCGATCTCGATCTGGCCGTTGCGCGCGGCGCCGCGTACTACTCCTACGTGCGCTCCACCGGCAGCGGCGTGCTGGTGCGCGGTGGATTGCCGCGTACTTATTACATCGGTCTCGGCGAAGCTCGCGAAGGCAAATTCCCCGCCGTCTGTCTGGTCCCGCGCGGCGCCGAAGAAGGCGCGTCGGTAGAGGTGGACAATGGCGCATTGCAGTTGGTGGCCAATCGTCCGGTCTCGTTCCGCCTCTACAGTTCGTTGACGCGCACCGAAGACAAGCTCGGCGACGTTCTCGAATTCAGCGCGGACGATGCTTCACTACACGGCCACGCGCCGCTTCACGCCGTGATCCGCTTCGGGAAGAAGGCCGAGGAGAGGCTGATTCCGGTGAAGCTGGGCGCGCGCCTGACGGAGCTCGGCACGCTGGAGACCTGGTGCGAATCGAAGATCAGCGAGAATCGCTGGCGCTTGCAATTCGAGCTTCGCAAACGGGCCGCCGAGCAGCCTGCCGAGCGCAAGGCGGCGGCCGTGGTGAGCGAGCAGGCGCTGAAATCTTCGCTGGAGTTAATTGGAGCGGTGTTTTCACCTGGCGCGAAATCGCCGGGCCCAGGGGGCGTGGCCCCGGAAGAATTGCCGTCGAAGCTGGAGCAGACCATGGGCCTCGGCCGCAATTCGTGGCCGGTCGCCGCGATTCGCCAAATGGCCGACGCGTTCCTTGCCGTTGCCGACGGACGCAAGAAGAGCCCCGCCTACGAAGCGCGCTGGCTCAACTTGGGCGGCTTCTGTCTGCGCCCCGGCTTCGGCTATCCCGGCGACGATTTCCGCATTGAGCAGGCGCGCAAGATCTACTCGTCGGGCCTCACTCACGGCAACCAGATGCAGTGCGAAATCGATTGGTGGATTTTCTGGGGCCGCGTCGCCGGCGGCCTCAATCGTAACCAGCAGACCGATGTGTATCAGCGCCTGGCCGCGTCGCTGCTGCCGCGCGGCAACAAGAAGCCGCAGCGCATCAACTCGGCGCTGCTGCGCGAAATGTGGCGCACCGCCTCCAGCCTCGAGCTGCTGCCCGTGGGCACGAAGACGGAGTTGGGCGAAGCGCTCATCAAGCGCGTCAAGACCGGCGATTACAAAGAGAGCGAGCTGTGGTGCCTGGCGCGGCTGGGCGCGCGCAAGCTCTTCTATGGGCCCATCAATCTGGTGGTCCCGCCCGCCACCGCGACCCGATGGGCCGAAGCGCTGCTCAAAGCGGCGAACGCGGCAGAGGCGCTGGCGGCGATCGGGCGAAGCACCGGCGACCCGACGCGCGATCTTCCGGCGCCCACGCGCGAAGCCATTCGCGTGAAGTTGCGGGCGGCGCCGCATGCGGAACGGCTGTTGGCGCTGTTTGAAGGCGAAGAAGCGGATGAGAGCGCGCTGGGACGCATCTTCGGAGAGGAGCTGCCTTCCGGGCTGGTGCTGGTGGAGGAGGACTCCGGCGCGATCCGCTAATTCAGTTTCTGCAGCGCCACCATCCACGCCTTCGGAGTGGTTCCAAAGCTCCGGCGGAACATTTCCACGAACGCGCTGGGCTGGCAATAACCGACCCCGAACGCAACCTCCTTGACGGAGCTGCCCGAGACCAGCAGTTCCACCGCTTTCATCAAACGAACCTGCCGCCGCCAGGTTTCGAAACCGGCTCCGGTATCCTTTTGAAACGCTCGCTCGATGGTTCTCACGCTCACTCCGGCGTCGGCGCACAATGCCGCCAGCGTTTTCGAGCGCGCCGGGTTCGCCAATACAGCCTGCGCTACGGCGAGCGCTCGCGGTTCCCTCGGCAGCGTTACGAAGGTCGGTACGGGGGAGGCTTTCTCCAGGTGCGAGATCAGCAAGTCGCGCAGCGCGCATTCTTGGCGGTTGCGCGCGTGAAGTTGCCCGATGCGCACGGCTTCCACGGTCAGTTCGCGCAGCAGCGGAGTCACATGCAGCACGGCGCAATCGGCCGGCAATGCCGAGACCAGCCCGCGGCGCAGGTAAAGCGTGCGCATGGAAACGGGGCCCGGCATGTGAATCCGATGATAGGTCCGCGCGGGAATCCAAAGCGCAAAATGCGGCGGGATCAACCACACTCTCTGCCCCGCGGACACTTCCATGACGCCGCGGATTGCGTAGATCAACTGATCCGACCCATGCGCGTGCTCCGGGACGCGAAACCCGGCCGGATATTCGTAGGACAAGGTCGCCACGGAAACGCCGGGCTTCGGATCGAATTTGCGCAAAATGCCGTCGTGTCTCACAGCCGGTTTTTGTACTATTATCCAGTCCGCCGCAGGCTAAACAACCTGCCCCACACACCTTGAAGATCCGGCGTTTCTCCTTCGCCCGAAAATGAGCCGGATTGCGGGTAGCGTAACGGCGGAGACCGGACGGAGTTGCTCTTTCATCAACGTGTGCGTGGCCGCACTACTGGTTCTTCCGCGCGATCCACGTCGTCATGCTGCGTTGATTCTGGACGACGGTGGTCTTCAGCGGATCGGCCAATTGCCCGCCCAGCTCTTGTGTGAGGTTGACCAGAAGCTCTTCGTCCACCAGGTAGCGCTCCGAGCCGTCGGGCAACAGGCAGCGGCGTCCCGCCAAGGGCTGGATCAGGTGTTCCATTCCAATCGAGGATGCGAGGCGGCACACGAAGAGACCGCCCGGTCTCAGGACGCGCCACGCGCCGTGCACCATGGCTCGAAAGCGAGCGTCATCGCGCGCGAAGTGGAAAACGGCGCTGGCGATCACGACGTCGGCGAAGGCGTTCGGGAAGGACATCTCTTCGATGGATTCGACGCGAAAATTGCCGGGTGGGAGGGCCGGCGCAAGGGAGGCGGCGAGGCGGCGTACGGCGTCCACAGCGTCCGGGTCGGAATCGACGCCGAAGACCTGGTAGCCTTCGCGGAGGAGATAGACGAGGTTGCGGCCGGAACCGCATCCGGCATCGAAGACCTTCATGCCGGGCACGATGCGGCCGCGGAGGAGTTGATCGAACAGGTAGATATCGATCTGGCCGAATTGCTGTTGGAGAGTGGGCACGGGTATCTAACGATGGTACTGGATAGGTCGGGCGGAGGTTAGATTTTAGACGGCAGAGGAAAAAGTCACTCAGCGAGAAACGTGTTCACGCGAGCGAATGTCGATCTATTCGGGAATGTCTCTGGCCGCGGAAACTGGCGTAACGCGGGGCGAAGAGAGCCGGCTAAAAGCGGGCTGCAGCCAGGATTGGCCGCCCCACAAAGCTACGGAATGTTCATCTGCTTGATGAGGAGATCGGCCGACGCAATCTGGGCGGCGGTTCCGCGCATCGTCACTGCGTGGAACAGGTCGTCTGGAAATACCAGTTTAGTTACTGTGGTTCGAAGGGTTGTGACCACATTTTCAAACGCCTCGGTTGTTGTTGCTGGAGTCAGGTAAAACACTTGCGTCACGTCGTCGGCGCCGCCGGGCATCTGGAATTGCTGCGGCGAAGGACTCGTTGCCTGCTGGGCCTGGTCGAGCTGGCTGAACAGCCAAGCCGCCAATGCGATGGTTGCGGTGGGGCCGCGCACTGACACCGCGCCCGTGGAGGTGCATGGGAACACCTTCGACAATTGGGGGATCACGCGAATCGTATTGACGATTTGCTGCATGCTCTGCGGGCTCATAGAGTGAGTGAGGAAAAGCACCTGCACCTGGTCATTGGTGGCGCCCGGTGATACGTATTGATGCGCGGTCGGGTTTTGAACCGGTTGCAGGCCGTAGGGCACGTCCAACTGATGAAACAACCACGCCGCCATCGCAGCCTCGCCTTCAGTCCCGCGCATCACCAGCGCGTTTTGCCCGAAGTAAGGGAAGACTTTGCTTATTCCCGGAATAGTGCGCACTCCATTGACGATCTCCTGAAAGTTTTGCGGTCCCTGAATGTGAGTCTGATAAAAAATCTCTATCACATCATTGACGCTCCCGGCCGGGCGGTAGTCTTGCGTGACCGGATTGGGCGACGCCGGCTGATCCAACTGGCTAAACAGCCACGCGGCGATGGCGATCTGGCCTGGGGTTCCGCCCACCGTCAAGGTTTTGGCATCGACGTTCAGGGATGCCTGGCTAATCTCCGCGGCCCCGGAAATCGCGTTGCCGATTTCCTTGAATGCCTGCGGCGTCTGCGTGTTGGTGAATGGAAACACCTGGCTCACGCTCTGAGCGGCAGTCGTTTGTCCCTGGTTTTGTCCCTGAGTTTGCCCAAACGCCGCGGCGGCGAAGAGAATGGCGACCGCGAATCGGATCTGTCTGGCGTGCATGGCGCCTCCTGTGTGTGTGACGCCGTTGCGCTTAATAGCGTGCAGTGACTTGCGCAGCTCAGCACTCGCGTTATCCCGCGCACTCGCGTTATCCTTAATCCTTACCGTTCTCATCCCGCTGCACATGACTTCCACTCCCTCCATATTTTCCGAACTGCGCGCCCGCGGCCTGCTGGAGCAGGTCAGCGACGAAGAGGCGCTGGAGCGCGTTCTGGCCGCGCCGCCCGCGGCCATCTACATCGGGTTCGACCCCACCGCCGATAGCCTGCACGTGGGAAGTCTGCTGCCCATTCTGCTTCTGGCCCGGCTGCAACGCGCGGGGCACCGGCCCATCGTGCTGGTGGGCGGCGCCACGGGCATGGTGGGCGACCCTAGCGGACGCTCGTCCGAGCGCCAGTTGCTCACGCTCGAAAAGCTGGCGGCTAACGTGGAAGGCGTGCGCCGGCAGCTCAGCCGCTTCGTCTCGTTTGAAGGGCCGAACGCCGCCATCATGGCCAACAACGCGGATTGGACGCAACCCGTCAGCTACCTGGAATGGCTGCGCGACGTCGGCAAGCATTTCACCGTGAATTATATGATGGCGAAGGAATCGGTGCGCCGGCGCCTGGAAGATCGCGAGCAGGGCATCTCTTACACCGAGTTCAGCTACATGCTGCTTCAGGCGAACGATTTTGCACAGCTCTTCGACCTGCACGGCTGCACCATCCAGGCGGGCGGCAGCGATCAGTGGGGTAATATCACGGCGGGCATCGACCTGGTCCGCAAGACGCGCCGCGCCGAGGTTTACGGCTTCACGCATCCGCTGCTGAGCACCGCCGGCGGCGAGAAATTCGGGAAATCCGCGGGCAACGCCGTGTGGCTGGACGCGACGCAGACGTCGCCCTACCAGTTCTATCAATTCTGGGTGCAGACCGAAGACAGCGACGTGGAGCGCTACCTGAAGCTATTCACTTTCGAAAGTCTGGAGGCCATCGCCCAGGCAACCGCTGCGCACGCGAGTCACCCCGAGCGGCGCGAGGCGCAAAAACTGCTGGCCGCGCGGATGACGGAAATTGTCCATGGCAAGGAGGGCCTGGATGAAGCCGTGCGCGCGTCGGAAGCGCTTTTCGGCAAGGAGCTCTCGGGGCTTTCGGACGAAGAGCTGATGTCGATATTCGCCGAAGTGCCGTCGGTGGCGATGGAACGCAACGCGCTGGCGGCGGGCTTGCGGCTCACGCAAATCCTGATCGCGGCCGGGGCATGCGCATCTAAGGGCGAAGCCAACCGGCTGATTCAGGGCGGCGGGGTCTATTTGAATAATCGGCGAATTGCGGCGGATGGACCGGTAACCGAAGGCGATCTGGCGTCGAAATCGATGCTGGTTCTGCGCACCGGAAAGAAGAGCTATTATCTGGTGCGATTTTCCTCATTATGAAACCGGAGCGCCTGCACTACCTGCTGACGCGATATGTAATCGCGCACGGCCACGCGCCGGATTCCGCGCAGTTGAGCGAGATTTGCGGATGTACGCAGCGGAAGGCGGAGGATCTGCTACGGCGCATGGCTGAGATGCACGGCGTGATTCTGGAGCCGGGCTCAGTGCGCATCTGGAGCCTGCATCCGTTCGCGTTGATGCCGGCGGCTTTCTGGGTTTCCGCCGGCGGCCGCGGCTGGTGGGCCAACTGCGCATGGTGCTCGCTGGGCATTGGCGCTGCGCTGGAGGCGGACATCGCGGTTTCGACGCGCGATGGGGCCGAAGGCGATCCAGTGGATTTCGAAATTCGCGGCGGCGCTTCCACGCGACCGGAATTGCTGATGCACTTCCCTTATCCGCCCGCGCGCTGGTGGGACAACCCATACTGTCCGTGCGGCAATATTCTTTTTTTCGCCGGTGAGAGCAAGGTGGAGGAATGGTGCGCGCGCCACGGACGTCCCAAAGGCGCGCTGCTCGATATGCGAAAAGCTATCGGGCTGGCGGATCGGTGGTTCGGCGACTATGCTTCGCCGGAATGGCGGCGGAAGACGCCGGAGCAGGCGCTCGGGATTTTTGCGGAATTGGAGCTCGATCCGGAGTTCTGGACGCTGCCAGACGGGTTCCGGTGAGGTTGGATCACCGCGTACCGCGATCTTGACAATGCTGTAGGTGTTTGATTATGCTGAGCGCACATCGACGGGGCTACGTCACACTAGCTACGGCACACTAAGCTACGGGACACGACAGAAAGGCGCTCGACATGGAGCCGGACAACGCCAGAGCCCACATCAACCTCGGTAATGTCCTCAGAGCCGGGGGCAACCTCGACGAGGCCATGGCTCACTATGCGAAGGCGCTCGAGATGGAGCCGGACAACGCCGGAGCCCACCTTAATCTCGCTGGGGTCTTCACAATCAGAGGCGAGTTCGACGAGGCCATCGGCCACTACGGGAAGGCGCTCGAGATAGAGCCGGACAACGCCGGAGCCCACCTTAACCTGGGTAACGTTCTGCAAGCCTGCGGCAAGCTGGACGATGCGGCGGCGCACTATGCGAAGGCGCTCGATATACAACCGGCCCTTGCCGGGGCCCACATCAACTTAGGTAACATTCTTCAAGCATGCGGTAAGTTCGACGAGGCCATCGCGCACTACGGGAAAGCCCTTCAGGTGGACCCCGGAAACGCGGCCCTTTATAACAATTTGGGCGGAGCGATTCTTGGCGCGCGCAGAGACCTTAAGCAAGCAGGGGCTTGCTTCGAGCGAGCTATAGCCATTCATCCCCAGTATGCCGAAGCGCATCACAATCTAGGGAATGTCTTCAGCGCTCTGAGCAGGTTCGACGAAGCCGTCACCTGCTACCAACAAGCTCTCTCTTTAATGCCGGACCGTCCGGACTTTCATAATGCTCTCGGTAACGCTCTTAGGGATCAAGGCAAGCTGGAACCTGCCAGGGAATGCTGCGAACGGGCTCTCGCCATGGCTCCAGACTACGCCGAAGCGCATTACAATCTGGGTAACGTGTTCGGCGATCAAGGTAAGCTGGACGATGCGCTGGCATGTTACGAACGAGTTCTCTCCCTCAGACCGGATTACGCCGACGCCCACACCAACCTGATTATTACTCTCAGAGACCAAGGCAGAGTCAACGACGCCCTGGCGTGCTGCAAACGGGCTCTCGCCTTTCACCCCGACTCTGCCGATACGCAGTTTTGCGACGCCTATCTCCGGCTGCTTAGCGGAGACTTCGCTGAGGGCTGGCGCAAGTACGAATGGCGGTGGCTTACCAAAGAAGTCAAACCGCACGGCCTCACCTTGCCTTTGTGGGACGGAAAAACTCTACGCGGAAGAACCATCCTTTTGCACAGCGAGCAAGGGCTGGGAGATAACATCCAGTGTGTCCGCTTTGCCCGGTTAGTGAAAGAGAAAGACGGGACCGTCTTACTGTCTTGTCCAAGCTCGCTAGCGCGCCTGTTCCAGGACGTCGCTGGGATCGATGCAATCTTTCCGGATGGCCGCGACTTACCTCGCTATGACGTTCACGCGCCTATGATGAGTCTGCCTGGTCTTTTGCAAACCACCGTGGACACCATCCCGGCCGACGTGCCGTATCTGCAATCCGATCCCGCAGGGGTGGCTGTTTGGAGAGATCGCCTGGCGAGTTATCAAGGCTTCAGGGTGGGTGTTGTGTGGCGCAGCGGTCCGGCGCACGAAGGTTACCTCAAACGATCGGTTACCGCTGCACACTTTACCGAGTTTCTCAAGACTCCGGGACTTACCGTTGTCAGTCTGCAAAAGGACGGGACGGCTGGCGAAATCGAGACCCTTGGCGCTGTTACAGATTCGTTCTTCGATGCAGGTCCGTTCCTGGAGGATCTTAGCGACACGGCTTCAGCGATAGCTAACCTCGATCTGGTGATCACAGTGGACACAGCGGCCTGTCATCTTGCCGGGGCTCTTGCGGTTCCCGTGTGGACGCTGATTCCATTCGCTCATGACTGGCGCTGGTTACTGCACCGCGAAGATAGCCCCTGGTATCCGACCATGCGTCTGTTCGCGCAGCCGAAGATCGGGGACTGGCAATCCGTACTCGAACGGGTGCGCGATGAATTGGCCCTCCTGACCGAGCGCGATGGGCATCTTCGAGTGGCGAACGCTTGAGTGGCGATCTGTTTAGACGGGTGATATCAAAATGAAACACGATGTGGCGGTGGTAGTGCCCACCATATGCCGGGATTCCGTGATCAGGGCGGTGCAGTCGGTTTACCGGCAGAATTATTCAGGCAGGATACAGGTTCTGGTCGGGGTCGATTGCGATCCGGAAAACCGAAGCGAGCAGCTTCGCAAGGCGCTCGACGATGCCCCCGATAATGTATCGCTGACATGGCTCGATTTGCATTATTCGACGTCGAGGAGGCATGGCGGCGTCCACGACTGTCTGTTTGGCGGCTCGCTGCGCTCCGCGCTCACGCTGCTCGCCAATGCGGAAATTGTCGTGTACCTGGATGATGACGACTGGCTGCATCCGGACCATATCGCTCAGGTGATGGCTGCGATCGAAGGAAAAAAATGGGCCTTCGCTTATTCCATCTACGCCGACGGCAATACGGCAGAGGGCCTTTGCGCGGATGAAATCGAAAGCGTCGGCGTGGACATGGGACTTTACGGGGAGCAATTCGGAGGGTTCGTGCGCCCGTCGGGCCTCGCGATAAATAAAATGAAATTGCTGCATCTCGTGCATTTATGGTCGTGCTCGCCTTTTCCCTCCGGCGACGGGGAGGACAGGCTCATTTTCGACCGGCTGCGCGGCGAGGAACATGCATGCACCGGCAACGCGACGGTGTACGCCGCGCTCGACCCTAAGGATGGCATGCACGAGACCCGCCTTGCCTTTATGGCAGCTAAGGGAGTGTCGCGGCGTATTGCGGCAAAGGCTGGTTCGGTGCGATAACGCAGTCACGCCGAGATCCGCGCCGGATAAGTGCGCACTTCACAATTTGTCCGAAACGGCCGGCAGCGCCACACTACTATATGTATGTGGAGCTATCGGTATCGGGCAGGGGCTCCCTGTCTGGGAAGTGAGATAGCAGGGAGGTGCGCAAGTATGGCGCGGAACACCAGAAGGCGTCGCCGCGGAATAATGCTTCTGACGCTAGCGGTTTCGCTGGCGGCATTCGAAAGCGCTGCGCAGGCGCAGGGTACGCTCAGTTATTACTTCGCTCACATTGCGTCGGCCGGCGTCTGGAGAACCACCTTCACGTACGTAAACCAGACGTCGCTGCCGGTCACTTGCAACACTTCTTTCTACTCGGACACCGGAAGCCCTCTGCCTCTCTCGTTCAACGGCGCCGCGCTCTCGTCTACCAGTGACACGATTCCCGCCGGTGGGACTGCGCGCCGCCAAACCGACGCTCAGACAACGCAGCCGACGGCGACTGGTTGGGCGTCTGCTAATTGTACAGGGCCGGTTAAGGCCAGCGCCCTGTTCCGTTCCTACAGCGGGAGTGTCGCGCAAGCGGAAGCTTCGGTCCCGGCAATGACTTATCCGGCGAACCAATTCGTCACTTATGCGGACCAGGCTACCGGCGTGGCGTATGCCAACCCCTCGCCGGGCGCGGCGACTGTCACGTTTACGGCTAGAGACCAAACCGGGGCCGTGCTAGGCGCCCAGAGTATCTCACTGTCCGCGGGGTCACATGGCTCCCAGAACCTGGGACCTTTGCTCGGTTTGACCAGCTTTCAGGGCTCGATCACCATCGCTTCTTCGACGCCCATTATCAGCCTGTCATTGAACGCCGAGGCCGCGCCAGTGATCTCTTCGCTGCCGCCCGGGCAACCGGACGGCGCCCCAGCGACCGGGCCCGCAATCTACTACTTTGCCCATATTGCCGCGGCCAATGTCTGGCGCACCACTTTTACTTACGTGAACGCATCCAGCCAGGCGATTACGTGCAACACATCCTTCTACTCCGATTCAGGGAGTCCGCTGCTTCTGCTTTTCAGCGGCTCCGCGATCTCTTCCACCAGCGACACGATCCCAGCGGGAGGAATTGCCCGCAGGCAAACAGACGCTCAACCGGGCCTGCCCGTGGTGACCGGCTGGGCCGTCGCGAATTGTACCGGACCGGTTAAGGCCAGCGCCCTCTTCCGCGAGTACAACGGGAGTGTGGCGCAAGGCGAGGCCTCCGTCATTGCCACCACCACTCCGGCCTCCCAATTCCTGACCTATGGGGATCAGACTACGGGCGTCGCGTACGCCAACCCGTCGGGCAGTCCCGCGAAAATAACCTTCACGGGGCGCAACGAAAGCGGGTCGGTGGTGGGAACCGGCAGCCTGACGCTGGCAGCGGGCGCGCACAGTCAAGCGAACCTGGGACCGCTGCTGGGCGTCGCGAGTTTCCAAGGGTCGGTAACGGTCACGTCACTCGAACCGATTGTCAGCCTGTCATTGAACGCGGAGGCGTATCCCAGTTTTTCATCTCTGCCTCCCGGCGACGGAGCGTCCTTTCAAGTCTATGGCGCATGGGAATGCAGTAACGATAACTGTAACTGGCAAACGGTTCGCACCTTGACTGATTTCGACGCTGCCAATCATTGGATGATCGATCGCGGGGACGGCTCGGGTCTGCCTTCCCTGAACCTGGTGGTCCTTAGCTTCGTCCAGCCGACTAAGTTACTCAATCTCACGAACGATTCCCAGACAGTGAATGGCATCCCCATCGGAATGACTGCGGCAATCGTGAACTATTTCACCAGTCACAACGTCCGCGTGATGCTCGCGTTAGGCGGGGCCACTTACGTCACGGATTGGGATACGGCTCTCACCACCAATGCCAGCCAGCTTGGCACGAACGCAGCGAACGCGGCGAAAGCCATGGGTGTGGGCATTGAAATCGATTATGAGAACGACGCCAGCCCTAATTTGACCGCATTGCAGAGTTTCATCGATGCCTATCGAGCCATCCTGCCGTACGATCCGACGGGCGCCATTCCGGCCGCGCGCTTGACTATCGACCTGGCAGCCGGTGACCAGTACCTGGTTACTTTGTGCCAGAAAGCAAGCGCCGACTGGCTGACCGGAAGCGCTCCGGCGCTCGATTGGGCCAACGCCACCGTGCCTAACGATCAACCGGCGGCGTCGAACTTCGAAACCAGTTGGCAACAGCACGCCAGCGGCGAGAATGTAGCGGGCGTCGTGGTCCCGGCGCTGCCGCCCGCCAAGTTCACGGGCGCCGTGCGCGTGGTGCTGGGGAGTACGGTAGAGCCGGAGTGTAACAACTTCGCTGCGTCGCTTCAGAATAGTACCGGGATTTTTGGGCAGACGCTGGCGCCGAACGGCGCAGGGATTACGCAGGGCATGCTCGGCTACATGTTCTGGGGGGCTGAAGGGCAGGCCCCGGCCACCTGCGAAGGCGGGGTGGGAACGGGGGCTAGTAACTACAACATTCCAATCCCGCCGCCCCCGCTTCGACAACAGTGACGCCAGTCCGGTCTTGAGAGATGTGCGGGAGCGCCCGATGGACGTGGTCACATTTCTGAGCACGGCGGCGCTGCCGATCGCTGTGACGCCGCTGGCTTGCTATGTGCCCGCGCGCCTCACTGATAAAATGGGCGGCCATGATACGAACAATTTTGATGACAGCGCTGCTGCCGTTTCTTATGCGGGCCGCCGATTTCACGGTAGGTTCCGCGACCGCGCGCAGCGGGCAGAAGGCTACCGGCTATATCGCCGTGCCGGCGGGCGTGGACGCGGCCGCGAGTATCCCGGTGATTGTGGTCAATGGCGCGAGACCCGGGCCGGTGCTCGCCTTGGTGGCGGGATCTCACGGCACTGAGTACGCGTCCATTCTTGCGCTGCAGAAACTGGCCGAGGCTGCCGACCCGGCGGAGCTTTCGGGAACGCTGATCATCGTGCCTCTGATCAACGTGCCGTCGTTCGCGCAAAAGGTTCCACACTTGAATCCGGTGGATGGCAAGAACATGAACCGCTTCTATCCGGGCAGGCCGGATGGCACGCAGACCGAGCGCGTATCGTGGGCCATCTCCAGGCAGGTGGTGGAGAAATGCGATTACCTGATCGACCTGCACGGCGGCGATCTGGATGAGAACCTGCGGCGCTACGCCTACTGGGCCGCGACCGGGAAAGACGCGCAGGACGCGGCGTCGCGCGCCATGGTGCTGGCTTTCGGGCTGGACCACATCATCCTGCAGGACTTCCGGACTCCGGTGGCGCCGGGCGGCGCCGTCACCATCACGCGCTACGCGGCGGGTCTTGGCAAACCATGCGTCACCGCGGAAGCGGGCCACGCCGGGGTGAGCGATACGGACGACGTCGACGCGTTGATTCAGGGCTGCTGGAAGGTGGCGCGGCATCTGAAGATGCTGTCCGGCGCAGTCGCCCCGGTAGAGCATCCGTTATGGCTCTCGCGCGTTTCCATTATGACCAGCGAGCTGGATGGCGTCTTCTATCCGCTGGTTGGCCCGGAGGCGTATGTGTCGCAGGGCATGAAGATCGGCTACGTCACCGACTATTTCGGCAAGAAGGTGTGGGACGCGACGTCTCCGATCGCCGGCGTGGTGCTCTACATCGGGGCGGTGCCGTCGCTGAAGAAGGGCGACACGATCGCGCATATCGGGGAAATTGGGAAATAGAGACAGATCCAGTTCTTGAATTATGGCTCGATAAAGCTCGCTTCCTCGATGATCGCTTCGCTCTGCGGTTGTTGTAGGAACGGTTGCGGATGCAGCGCGCTAGTTTCTTGCCGATCGAGAGCGGCGGATGCCGGCTTCATAAACTTGAAGAGTGTGGCGTTAGTCAAAATGGTGATGAGCGAGGCGGCTAAGGTGGCGTTGTAAACGTCTGACCCGATCAGGTGCGAATGCAGTGCGACCTGGGCAAGGATAAAGGAGAACTCGCCGATTTGTGTGAGACCAACACCGACGCGTAGCGCCGTTTGCGCGGGATAACCGAACAGACGAACGACCGCGAACCAAACCGCGAATTTGCCGACCAGGATTAGCCCGATCATGACAAGGAGCAGCCGCCAGTTAGAGAGCAAGGTGCGCGGATCAATAAGCATACCTATAGTGACAAAGAAGAGAGCAACGAAGGCATCGCGAATGGGAAGGGTTTGCGCAGCGAGTTTGTGGGCGTAATGGGAGCTGCCGAGAAGCAGGCCGCCGACAAACGCGCCCAGCGCGAGTGACAGGCCAACCGCCTCGGTGATGGCGGCAACAACGAGACAAATAGTGAGCGCTAGAAGCAGAGAGATTTCGTCGTTGCAGGTCTTTTCCACGCGAGTGAGCAGCCGTGGGACAAGTTTCCAGCCAGCGAGGACAACGGGAATAAGTAGCAGAAACGCTTTGCAGATTCTCCAGAGGACCTCGGTGTAGCCGCCGCTCGAAGAACCGATGCCAGGAAGCAGAACGGTGAGAACGATGACGGCGAGATCTTCGACCAGGGTGAGGGTGAGCATCACTCGGCCGTGTTCGGAGCCGAGCTCGCCGCGATCCATAAGAAGGCGCATGAGAACCATGGTGCTGGCGACGCAAATGATGCAGCCGACGGCGATGCCCTGGGAAAGCGGCCAGCCCAGAAGAACGCCCACGGCGATACCAAGCCCGATGGACAGGGAAATACCGGCTGGCGCGCCAATCAGCGCGACCCACTTCACGCGGAGCAATTCAGGAACGGAAAACTCGATTCCGACGGAGAACATCAGTAGAATGACGCCAACCTCGGCCATGATTTCGAAGGTGTGAACATCGTGGACCCGAGGGCCCGGCGTGAGCGGGCTGAGGATCAGACCGGCCAACACATAGCCGAGAATCACCGGCTGGCGAAGACGCCAGAACAAAAGGCCGGCGATGAAGGCTCCTGCAAAAACCATGGTGATGTCGCGAAAGATGAACATGTTGTGGTCCACGGCGGAACTCCAATCGGATTTGAGCTGCGTTGCGGCGAAAAGTCGGGCGCCGCGGAAGTGACTCCGAAGAGTCAGTGCCCGCGCACCTACCCCACTGCAAGTGCTGCGCCAAAGGAAACGAGCGGCTCAGCCACCTTCCTTCCGATTGTCTAAAGCACTTACGAGCGAACAGCGGAACGTGTGTTCAAAAACCGGCTGCGATGTGTCGCAACCTTTCGACCCAGTGACTTATTTTGATCCCATCAGAAACAACAGACCATTGGCTGTGCCGCCGCTCCAATTGAGGAAAGAATGGCCGCCGTCGTATTCTCCGTAGCCGATCTCATAACCCTGGCCGGCGAGAACGTCGCGCATACGCCGGTTCGCCTCGATCTGCATCGCATAGCCTTCCATAAGCCCCACCTCCAGATAGAATCGCAAGGGCAATTTGGGCGTGTCGGCGACCTGCCGGGTCAACCATTCCGCCTCGCCGCCGTTCTGCGGCTTCCACCAGAAGGAACCGGAGAGTGACACTACATTGCCGAACACTTCCGGGTGGCGAAGACTGGCGAAGACCGCCGCCAGACCGCCGTAGCTGGAGCCCGCAGCGATAGTGTGCGCCGGGTCCGCCGCTGCATGAAAGTTCTCGCGCATATACGGGACCAGCTCCAGTGCCAGAAAATCGGCGAACGGCGGATAGCACGGCAACTCCAGGTTGCGGGCGGCGGATGAAGGGTTATCGACGAGAGCGGCGACCATGGGCGGAATCCGCTTCCGGGCGATCAGGTTATCGAGAATCGCGGGAACCCACTTCACGTTGCGGTCCCCGTCGAACAGCGCCAGCAGCGGATAAGGGGCGCCGGATTTGGAAAAGCCGGCTGGAGTATAGATCCAGAGCTTCCGCTCATTCTTCAAGATCGCGCTACGGAACGTCGTGGCTGTCACGGCGCCCTTTGGCACATCGGCGCGCGGCGCGTTCCAGGGCTGAGGTGGAGCGGCGGACAATTCGACGTATGAGGATTCGGCGGCCAGTTCGCCGAACGTCGACGGGCAGCGCCGCGGGTTCAGCGGATCGGTTCGAAACATCGCCAGGCGTTTCTTCATGGCTTCGTCGTCTTTGATGTTGTCGAACGAATCCAGGCTATCGTTGGGCGATAGGTTATAGGCGAAGCGGGCGTCGTCGCGAACTTTGTAGGTTTTGTACCAGACGTCCGTGCCGGCGAGGTGCGTCATGCGGTCCGTGGCGTCAAACCCCGCGACGCCGTCGAAGATCGCTACATTGCGAGTCGTGGAATCCCCTTGCCACAGGAATGTCACCAGGGAGTTGGCGCCGTCGCCGGGAATCGATTCCACCCATGGCGCGCCGGCCTTGCGGACCTCCTGCCAGAATCGTTGGGCAGCCTGGCGCCGGCCCGATTCGACCTCTTTGCGCAACGCGGAGATGCGGGGACTGGCGTTGGCATCCGCTTCCGAGTGCGTCGGCGTCTGCGCGGAAACGGCAAGGCCTGTCAGCAGTATCGCGACGCCGATGGGAGGTACGGCCCGACACTGCCGGCGAGCGCTGGATGGCTGCATGGTTCGATATACCGGCGCGGCGCGCGAAACCGGAGCCTCGACCCTACGCTCCTACTTCGCCGGCGCGGGCGCGGCCGGCAGCATATTTCGGATAGCCGCAATGCGCCAGCCATCCGCGCCGCGAGTCACCACCAGCGTGGTCCACATATTGCGATTCTGGCCGCCGGCCAGACCCGTAAGATCGTAATGCCCATCCGCAACGGCGACGCCGGGCGCGGGAAAACGCACTGAAGTCACCGTAATCGTTCGCTTGCCGCCCGTACTTTGAGAGCTTGCGAGCGTGCCTCGCACCACTTCGGCGCGCCCTTTTCGCCACTCGCCGGACGAGACCAACTGATCGGCATCCGCCGTGAATAGCGCCTCCAGCGCGTGAGTATCCTGGCGGTCGCGCGCGTCCATGTACTGCTGGACGATCGCCCTAACGGCTGCCTCATCGCGGGCCGCGCCCGCGCGACTCTGCGCCAACAACGGCCCGGAAACGAGGATGCAGGCCAGGCACGCCCAGGGTGCTCGCAGCGCATGAAATGCAGTGGTTTTCATGACTGATATGGTGCCAGTTTTCGGCGCCTTGCGCTACTGGCGCGAGACAGACGGGGCGCCCAGCGTATCAATCCAGCAGATTCGCCCGCCACAATCGCTGCCCGGCCGTCGCCGCTCGAAATCCCCAGACAGCCAGCGCCAATATCGCCGCCAGCATGAAAATCGAATAGCCGAAATACCACGCGGACGTGTGCGCCGTGAACGGAGTTACGCTGAACAGATTGTTGGCAAAATACTCGCCCATCAGCGCCAGCAGTCCCCAGCGCAGCAACAAGACAGCCGTGAGAAAAAAAGCCAGGAACGCCTTGATCGCAGTTGCCCACTCCTGGTCTCCACCCAGAAATGCCACGGCTCCGAAAATGAGTCCGAAGACCGCGGCGGCGATCCATTGATTGCGAAACAGCGCGCGTAAAAGGAAAAGCAGGAACAGGAACAACAAACCGTTCCGGACCGCGCCAGGAATGAGCGCCATCGCAATCCCGAGCGCGCTACGCAAGCCGAGGAGCGCACCCGGGGTAACCGCGTCTGGAGCGTCCCCTGGCTGATGGAAAACCAGATTTACGACGCCGGCCACCGCCGCCAGGCCGACGCCCGCCAGAACTCCGATCAGCACATCGCGGCCCACCACGGCGTCGCGGAAACGTCCGGTCAGTACCGCGCTCCAGCCGATCAGCGTCTGCGGCCAGCGGCGGCGCACGTAAGGCTCAATCGCGATATAGACGCCCCACACCACTACGGCGGCGAAAACCGATGTGCAGACGGCCAGCAGGAACATGCCGAAAGTTCCGATTGATGCCGTGAAATGGCCGCGGCAAAGCCACAGCGCCATCTGCACCCAGAAGACGAACACGGCCAGCCGTAACGCGCCGCGCCGGTCGCCGCGATTGTCGCGCAGGTTGCGCCGCGCCAGCAGCGCTGCGCCTCCTAAAAACACCAGAGCGAGCGCCGCCAGAATCAGGACCGCTATCATTTGGCCGGCCGGTGTGGAATCTTCCGCCGCGCGGTCCTCACTGGGCCACGCTCCGATCAGCGAAAACACCACCGGGCTTCCGCGCATGGCGGCGGCCTCTACGCGCAGCGAGCGCTTCCCCCCCGGCCATGTGCCGGTCCATGCCGCACGGGCGTCGGACGCAGCGAGGAAGGTCCAGAGCGGTTCAGCGGGCTGCAGTTGCGCCGGGTCCAAATCGGCGGCGGCGAACAGCGCGCTCCAATCCACCGGCTTCGGCGGATCCTTCGATGGCTTCTGTAGCTGCTCGGGCATGCGCTCGTAGTAGAGCAGCCGGCCCTGCGAATCCAGATCGACGCGAGTCATGGCGGACTCCGTAGGCGGCGGGTCGTCCACATCCAATACGCCCGGCGTCAGCAAGTCGTCATGGAAAGTCACGGCGGTCAAAGGCCCCGAGCTTTGGCGATACCAGAAGCGCAGCAGATTCGGCCGTTGCGCCAGCACCGCCGGCCAATCCGGATGCGGCTTGTCGTCGCGTTTCACCAGATTGATGAAGCCTTCTTCCCAAGCGAGGCCATAAACGGAGTCGGCGGGATGTGCGTCGCCGCCGGCCTTTTGAATCACCTCGCGAGCCTTCTGCGCCAGCACTTCCGGCGAATATTCCGGCTGCATTTTTTCGAGCGCGCTGAAGTGGATTCCAATCGCGGCCCCCGCCACCGCGGCGATCGCGATGGCCGCCAGCAGCGTCGCCGCCACCCACGCCTTCAGCCCTTCGCCCTCGCCCGCGGCCGCCACCATTTCCGGCGATGGCGTCTCGCCCGCGGCCAGCGCTTCCGCCAGCGGGTTGCCTCCGGGCAGCGCCGCCGCAACCGCCAGCGCGGAAGCCGGACGATTCGCCGGCTTGACCTGCAGGCAGCGCAGGATGACGCGCTCAATCACCGGGTCGAGGTCTTTCACCAGGGTCGATGGACTCGCCGGGGCGCTGGTCGTTCGCGCCTTGATTAACCCCGCCAGCGTATCCGATTCGAACGGCAGCTTGCCGGTGAAAATCTCGTAGAGCACCAACCCCAGCGAATAGATGTCGCTGCGCACCGAGACTTCTTCGCCCGCGAGCTGTTCCGGCGCCATGTAAGCGGGCGTGCCGTTGCGGACTTCCGCGCCTTCTATCTGCCCCGCCAGTCCGGCCAGCCCGAAATCCGTCAGCAGCACCTGCCCGCGGCTATCCAGCATCACATTGCCGGGCTTCAGATCGCGATGCAGCACGCCCTTTTCATGCGCCGCCGCCAGGCCTGCGCACAGCTTGCGCGCGATTTCGATGGCCTTGTCCGAGGGCAGCCGACCGATGCGCCGCAACAGCGACCCCAGGTCTTCGCCGTCCACGTACTCCATCGAGAGGAAATACTGCCCGCCGATTTCGCCCAGATCGTACACGCGGCACACATTGGCGTGAGAGACCTGCCGCGCGATGCGGACTTCGTTGCGGAACCGCTCCACGGCTTCGGGATTCGATGCCACCGCTTCGGGCAGAAACTTCAGCGCCACCGGTTGATCGAGCGTGAGATCGTCGGCGCGGTACACCTCGCCCATGCCGCCCCTGCCCAGCAGCGCCACGATGCGATAGCGCCCGGCCAGCATCGCTCCCGGCGCGAATCGGCCGTCTCTTGATGTGCGAGCCGAAGAGGTGCGGGCCGAAGAGGTCCGTTCCGCGCCGCGAGTGGATATGGCAACCGTCTGCGTGGCGAACGCATCGCTGCTCATCACCGCACCGCAAGCGGAGCAAAACCGCCCATTATCCGGAACCTCGCCGCCGCAGGAACCGCACTTCGCCATGAACATTCTCATGATCGCATGCGCAACTGCGGTACGGGCCGATGTCCAGCTGATCACCCAGCCGGGTCACCCAGCCGGTTACCCCGGATTCGTCAGGCGTCCGATGAAGAGTATGACTCCAGTGCGCGTGTCGCGGATCAGGAAGAGGAACGGGTGATCGGCGCGGAAGACAACGGCTGGTTCGGGCATCCTCGCGAGGGCGGCATGCACGGCGATGCCGGTGGCCGCGGCGGCTTCGGTTCCCTGCTCGGAGACATCGACAAAAGCCTTGTGGACTATCGCGGAGATGGCGAGGCCGCGCTTCGCGTCGATGCCCGAGAAGTCGGCTTGATCGGTGAAGGCTGTAGGCATTCCCATGGCTGACAGCCCCTCCCGCAAGGAGAATGCCGCTTCGACGCGGAACTTCGGCAGCGTCACCTGCACACTCCGGGTGGTGAGTTTGCCCAGCCAGCCGGTCAGCTCTTCAGGGGTCAGCGATTTCTCCAGTTCGGGAAGGCCGGGGAGGGTCTTCGGAAGCAGCACGTCGAAGGCGATTCCGGTACCGGCGTAGCGCATTTCCAGCATCTGGACGGACGGCGTTTCGGCGTAGCCGAAGTGCGCGGTCTGGTTCATGAAGTTGGCCTGGATGGCGCGCTGGGTGGCGTCCTGGGTCGCGACCCCGGCCGGCAGGGTGAAAGGCGCGGGCTGAGTGGCCGAGGAAACGAACGGGTCCTGCCACTTGCCGTAGAAGTAGATAGCGCTGGTGAGCACCAGGCGGGTCAGCGCGTCGAGTGAGCCGGCCGGAAGCAGGTTCTCGATCTTCCCTTCGGTTTGCTCTTCGGTCCAGCGGTTGATCCGGGTTCGCGCAGCCTCGGGATTCGCCATGAAATCGAGCGTCGTCAAAGGGGCCTGGTAATCGTTGGCGAGTGTGTTCTCAAAGGCCGTCTGGATGGCGAATCCCTTTTGCACCCAGAGTCCGTTCGCGGCGTGCAGCTGGTTGCCTGCGGTGTTGCCGGATTTGGTGAGCTCGGCGAGCAGGGCTCCCAGCGCGGCATCGTAGGTGGAATCGTAATGGAGGTGCAGGACGGATTGGATTTCCTCGGCAGTCCGGCCGCGCGCCCCGGCAAGAGCCATGGAAAGCGCAGTGGCGATATTGAAAGGGGAGAGGATCAGGTTCCCGTCGCCTCCCTTGAGCAGTTTGTAGGAGGCGGTGGTGAATGCGTTCATAGCGGGCGTTATACGGGAGTCGGCGGCCGGCAGCGCGGCCGTGAGCAGCATCGGCAGAACAAAGCGTTTCATGGCGCCTCACGTCTATATATCCCATCTTTACATCCATGAGCGTCGCTATGGTGGCGAATTGCGAGGCCGACGCGACATGGCCGCGGATGATGACGCTAATCGCCCTTATACGGCGTTTCGAGGTATTTACCAGCCTCCTCGAGTGCGCCCCGAGTGTTGTCTTGCGTCCGTTGCGCCATCTTATATTGGTGCACGGCGCGGTCTCGCTGGCCGGTCACATCAAAAATCTTCCCTAACTCCAGGAATGACCGGACCTCGGTCCACTTTGGGTTGAAATTACCGGCAAGAACCGTGCGGAATTCATTCGCCGCCTTCTGAAAGATCCTCTCCCGGAACAATATCTCGCCAATGCGGTACTCGAACATGGGAGCCTGTTCATCCGTCTTTCCGCTAATTTCGCACCCCCCTCGAAAACCGAGTCACACGATCTCGAGGTTTATTTTTCGCCCCTTTTCGGCCATTCTAAAGCACTTAGCCTTCCGCCACTCCCTGTAGCCCCAAAAACGCCTGCTAGCCTCAAATCGAGGTTATTATGGCAACCGCAAAACAAACTGCTGCTAACTGCATGAACGCACAAAAATCCACCGGTCCACGCACCACCGCAGGCAAAGCCGCGTCCCGATTCAACGCCCTCAAGCACGGCATCTACGCCGTCCACCAGATCATGTTCGACGAAAAACCCGAGGATCTCGCCGAGCTCGCCGCCGAATACCATGAACATCACAACCCCGCCGATTCCGACCAGCGCTTCCTCGTCGACACGCTCGTGCACAACGAATGGCGCCTCCGCCGCACCCGTCGTGTCGAGGCCGAACTCTGGCAGAGCGCCTACGACCTCTTCATAGTAAGAAATATCGACACAACCTCAACCTGCACCTCCGGCGACGCCTTCGCCGCCGATTCCGCCATCTTCGAACGCCTCCAGCGGGTCGTCAATTCCTGCGAGCGCGTTTACCACCGCGCCCACAAGGAGCTGGAACGCCTCCAAGAAGCCGCGCGGACCCCGCAGCCCGAAGCCGAGCCCGCTCCCACTCCCGAACCCACCCCGCAACCCGCCGCCGGGCCCGCCGCCCAGGCCGAACCCGCCCCGCAACCCAAACAGTCGAAACCCACTTCCGGCGAAATGGGTTCGATCCGGCAATTCCCAGAACCGCCGCAAACCCACGCTGTCCAACCCTCAAACCCGAGCCCCAACCCCCGCCCGGAAGCCGAAAACACCCCAACGAATCGCCCCAAATCCGACGGCCCCAAATCTGCCTGAAGCCATCCCCCAACCTTCCGCCGCAGGCTCGCGCGCCGTCCAGCCTCTCGCGTTGCAATTGCATGCTGGCGTTATCCACTCCCCAGGATTTGCAAGGTTGATTTTGTGAGTCATTTTGCGGCATACTGAATCAGAATGATTGAGGATGCTGCTATGCTGGCTACCAAGAAAGAATCCATAGGACGGGTGAGCGTTGCGCTACCGCCCGACCTCCATGCCGAGATCGGCGATAGGGCCGAACAGAATGACATCAGCCTGAACCGGGTTATCGTCCAACTTTTGCGTGCCGGACTTGAAGCAGAACGACAGAAGAAGCAGCGGCTTGAAGAAATGCTGCTCAGGTACCGCGAAAGCACAGATCCTCAGGAAGTAGAACGCTTGGGCGATGAGTTGGGTGCTATTATTTTTGGACGGTGAAACTAAACCGGTGGTCTGCCTTTCCTTTAGCCGTCAAGGCCCATCTGTTCCAACGGCTAAAAGACCGCCAGATTACATCCGATGATTTAGACAAGCTCCGAATCTGGGTTGAATCTTCCCCGGACTTGCCCGATGGGCCGTGGTACAAAGATTTTGGGAGTTTTAAGATCGTTGGTCAGGGACCATACCCACTAACTTTTCTCGATTCAACACAGATCGCATTTGGCCGGGAAATATTACCAGAAGAAGCGGCCTCGGCTGGCGAAGAGTAAGGAATTAGGAAAACATGGATGTCCGAAACTATCGAAGGCGCCGAAGCGGCGCGGCGTTTTGATTGTTTAGTGCGCAAGGCACTCTCTGTGCCTCACGACGAGATTGTACGCCGGGAAGCTGTCCACCCCTCAGGCTCGCGCGCCGTCCAGCCTCTCGCGCTACAATTAGATGTATACTCCCCCACAACATGAAATTTGGCGTCATTGTCTTTCCCGGAAGCAATTGCGACCACGATGCTGCTTACGCCGTGGCCCACAATCTCGGGCAGCCGCTCCACCATACGGCCGAGTTCATCTGGCACAGCTCCGCCACGCTCGGCGGCGTCGACGCCGTCATCTTGCCCGGCGGCTTCGCCTACGGCGACTATCTCCGCTGCGGCGCCATCGCCAAATTCTCGCCCGTCATGCGCGCCGTCAAACGGTTCGCGGCCGAAGGCGGCCTGGTGCTCGGCGTCTGCAACGGTTTCCAGATTCTGGTGGAAGCGGGCCTCTTGCCCGGCGCGCTCATGCGCAACCGCGGCTTGAAATTCATCTGCCGCGAGGTGCGGCTCCGCGCCGCCACAACCCGTTCGCCCTTCACCAGCGCCGCGCTGCCCGGTCAAACCCTGCGCATGCCCATCGCGCACGGCGAAGGCTGCTACTTCGCCGAAGAACGCATGCTCGATGAGCTCGAAGCCGAAGACCGCATCGCGTTTCGCTACGTCGATAACCCCAACGGCTCGCTGCGTAACATCGCCGGCATCCTCAATCGCGAGCGCAATGTCATGGGCATGATGCCTCATCCCGAGCGCGCCTCCGAACCGCTCATGGGCTCCGCCGACGGCCTGGTGGTTTTCCAGTCCATGCTCCACGCGCATTCCATCCTTCAGAAAACGCCGCAAGCGACGTCCGCCGTATGACCGCCCCCGCCATCACTCCCGATATCGTCGCGCAGCACCAGCTCACGCCCGAGGAATACCAGAAAATCATCCACATTCTAGGCCGCGCGCCCAACCTCACGGAGCTGGGCATCTTCAGCGTGATGTGGAGCGAGCACTGCTCCTACAAAAGCTCGCGCATTCATCTCAAGAAGCTCCCCACGCGCGGCAAACTGGTCGTCCAGGGCCCAGGCGAAAACGCCGGCATCATCGATATCGGCCAGGGCTACGTGATCGCGTTCAAAATCGAATCGCACAACCACCCCAGCTTCATCGAACCCTTCCAGGGCGCGGCCACCGGCGTCGGCGGAATCCTGCGCGATATCTTCACTATGGGCGCACGCCCCATCGCCGTGCTCGATTCGCTTCGTTTCGGCAAGCTCGACGACCCCGCCACCGGCGCGCGCAATCGCCGCATCCTCAGTGGCGTCGTTGGCGGCATCGCGCACTACGGCAACTGCTTCGGTGTCCCCACCGTCGGCGGCGAGTGCATTTTCGAAAGCTGCTACGATGGCAATCCGCTGGTCAACGCATTCGCCCTCGGCGTCTGCCGCAAAGACGAAGTATTCTACGCCAAGGCCGCCGGCGTCGGCAACCCCGTAATCTACGTCGGCGCGCGCACCGGCCGCGACGGCATCCACGGCGCCTCCATGGCCAGCGCCGAATTCACCGAGGAGTCGAAGCAGAAACGCCCCAACGTGCAGGTGGGCGATCCGTTCATGGAAAAGCTTCTGCTCGAAGCCTGCATTGAGGCCATGCACACCGGCGCCATCGTCGGCATTCAGGATATGGGCGCTGCTGGGCTCACTTGCTCCACCTGCGAAATGGGAAGCCGCGGCGGCGTCGGCATCGAGATCGAGCTCGACCGCGTCCCGCAGCGCGAATCCGGCATGACGCCTTACGACATCATGCTCTCCGAATCGCAGGAGCGCATGTTGCTGGTGGCTGAAAAGGGCAGGGAAGAGGAAGTGTACCGCGTGTTTCGCAAGTGGGGACTTGAGGCTGCAGAGATCGGCGCGGTCACCGGCGACGGAAAACTGCGCGTGCGCCAACATGGCGAAATCGTCGCTGAGATTCCCAACCGCCAGCTTGCCGATGAAGCTCCGCTTTACAATCGGCCTTATACACGGCCGCCGCAGCGGGCTGAAGTCGCCGGCCCTGGGCCCGCGCCACTGCAAACCCAGGACGCCTTGCCCGCGCTCATCGCCAGCGCCGATATCTGCTCCAAGCGCTGGATCTGGCAGCAGTACGATTATCAGGTCCGCACCAACACCATCGCCGGACCCGGCGCCGAAGCCGCCATCGTCCGCATCAAAGAGACTGGCGCTTCCGTCGCCATTTCGCTCGACGGCAACGGCCGCTACTGCTATCTCAACCCGCGCGAAGGCGCCAAGCTGGCGGTCGCCGAATGCTGCCGCAACCTCGCCACGTCCGGCTCCGTCCCCGTAGCCGCTACCAACAATCTCAACTTCGGCAACCCCGAGCGTCCGGAGATCATGGCCCAACTGGTCGAAGCCATCGAGGGCATCGCCGAGGCCTGCGTGTTCTTTGACACGCCCATCACCGGCGGCAACGTCAGCCTGTATAACGAAACCCTCGGCGAGGGCATCTATCCCACGCCCGTCCTCGGCATTGTCGGCACGCTCAAGACGGCCGCGCCCGTCACCATTCCCTTCAAGCACGCGGGCCGCGCGGTGATGCTGGTGGGCGGCATCGGCGCCTGCAACGATCTCGATTTCGGAGGCACCCAATACGCCAAGTCGATCCTCAAGCAACTCTGGGGTCAACCTCCCGCGCTCGATATGGATTACGAAAAGCGCGTACACGACGCCATTCGCGAAATCCTCGCCGAAGGCCTCGCCGAATCCGCGCACGATCTGAGCGATGGCGGCCTGGCCGTGGCGCTAGCCGAGTGTTCTTTTGGACCAGCCGGCGTCGGCGCTCAGCTCGATATCGATTCCGACCTGCGCCCCGAATTCCTCGCCTTCCACGAAGCCCCGTCGCGCATCCTGATTTCGACGCTCAACGCCAACACGAAGCGCGTCGACGCCATCGCCGAAAAGCACGGAGTCGTAGCCCCGGTAGTGGGCGTTACAATCGAGAAGGGAATCGAAATCCGCCAGCGCTCCATGACTCTAGGCTCCTGGGAAATCGCCGCCTTGAAGCACTCCTACGAGACCGCGCTAGAATCCCACCTGTCTCAAGGGGCCGCCAATGTTTAGCCTTACCCAATCTCTTAGCAGCCTGCTCTTTTGTGGGGCAGCCAATCCTGGCTGCAGCCGGCTTTCAGCCGGCTTCGCAGTGGGGCAGGCGCTTTCGCCTGCCAACCCCTATTCTCTGTTGCCGCAAGCTGGATCGCCGCAAGCTAGTCTCAATCGAGCGCGCCATTGGCAGGCGAAAGCGCCTGCCCCACTTTGGCAGGCGAAAGCGCCTGCCCCACTTTGGCAAGCGAAAGCGCCTGCCCCACTTTGGCAGGCGAAAGCGCCTGCCCCACATTGCCATCCCCATGCAAGATAAATTCCACGAAGAGTGCGGCGTAGTCGCCATCTACGGCCATCCCGAAGCCTCCAAGCTGGCCTATCTCAGCCTCTACGCCATGCAGCATCGCGGCCAGGAGAGCGCCGGCATCTGCACCTCCGACGGCAACCGCGTCCACACCCATAAAGCCATGGGACACGTGGCCGATATCTTCCCCC
>JBEKNN010000088.1:0-30921 GCA_049522755.1 Bryobacteraceae bacterium
CCGGCAGGAACGAATTTGGCGCGCCCCTTTCTTTTGTCGATCCAATCGCTCAGCCGAATGCGCAGTTGCACCAGTCCGACAAACTTGGGCTGCTCGGCGTATCGCTCGCCCATACCGACGTCGACACCTGTTTCTTGGCCATCGAGACTCAATTCGACAACGCCAGGAAAGGGAACAAAGAGCTCTGGCTGGAAGACGCGCTCCGCGTGATGTTCATGTCCTACTTCATCGAACTTCCCGACTTCGACGACGCGGGGCTTGGCAAAGCATGGCGTGGGTTGCAGGCGGTGAGTGAGCGTCTCCGCCGTTCCAACAAGTTTCAGCTTGTTGCGCCGCTGGAATTCCGTTTCGTCCGTGGCGGCGACTCGGCGCTGGCGGGAACATACACAAACAACCCGGGTGCGTCCTTCGTCAACCTCGACATGATCGGATATGTCCCGGCGGCGCCGGCGTCGAAATACCCACCGGAATTGCTGCATTTCTTCGCTGACATCGAGCGCGCCTGGGTCGCCCTGGGTGGCGCGCCGCATCACGGAAAGATGTATGGCTTCTATGACCCCGCGGGAGCGGCTGGATCTTTCACCCCGCCGTTCAACCCGGTTTTCCTCAAGGATCTGGCGAATCGTCGCCGCGAGCGGATAAATGCTTTCGAAGCTTACCGCCGGCAGCGCGATCCAGGCGGCGTCTTCTGCAACAATTTCGTCGGCCAGTTACTAGGACACTAACCCGCGCGGACACTCAAACTTGTCTACGCTGTTCGCATTCTCCACTGTGCTATCGCGGCGGCAGTTCGCGTAACTTCCGGCGCGCCTCCACCTCGTCATCGGTCAGACGTGCGTCATAGATCGAGCGAGGTTCGATGGTGCGTGCAACCAGAGTGGCTGTGCCCACAGCCAGCAGCAGCGGCACAATAAACGATCGGTCCCGTCCGGTCAGTTCCATCATCAGGACCACAGTCGAGATCGGGCCTTGCGTGGTGGCCGCGAGCACCGCCGCCGCGCCCAGCACGGCGAACAGTCCGGGCGGTACGCCGGGCCAGAACCAGGACCAGGCATGCCCCAGCACCGCCCCGAGCAGTGCGCCGACTGTGAGAGAAGGCGTGAACAAGCCGCCGGGCGCGCCGCTGCGCACGCATAGCACGGTCGCCATGGGCCGCAGCGCCAGCAGGATCAGAAGCAAAAATGGCGCTGCCTGGTTCGTGAATGCCAGTTGCGAGATGTCCTTGCCGTTGCCAAGTACCTGCGGGAACGGGATCGAGACCGCGCCAAGCAGCCCCAATACCAGCACCGGCGCGGCCAGTCGACGCCAGCCATCCGGCTTATTGCGGTCGGCCCAGGTGACTGCCCGAACATACGCGACCGAAGCCAAACCCGCAATCGGCCCGGCTACCAGCGCCCACACTACACTCGAAGCAGAGCTGGCATAAGCCGGGATGAGATAGGTTGGCGCGTCGGGTAAAACCAGCCATGACACCGCGGTTGCAACCACCGACGCGAACAGGGCAGGCAAAACATATCTGAGCGCCAGCACTCCGCGCATCACTTCGAGTGCGAACAGCGCGCCGCCCAATGGTACGCCATAGGCCGCGGCCATCCCGGCTCCCGAGCCGCAGGCAACCAACAGGCGGCGTTGTTCGTCGGACAAGCGCGCCTTGTCCGAAAAAAAGTTCGCCATCACCGCGCCGGCTTGTTTCGGCGCGCCCTCGCGACCCAGTGCTGCGCCCATGCCGACGATGACTACCGAAAGCAGAGCGCTGCCCAAAGTACGCCAAGCCGGCAGCCGCCCGGCATGGAACCAAATGGCAGCGGTGGTATCGATCCCGTTGCCGCTCGACAGGCGCCTTAGAACGATCTGCCCCGCCCCGGTCACGATTCCCGCGCCCAGCAACACGAGTATGTGACGCCACGCACCGGCTTGCCTGGCGGCGTCCAACAGATCGGCGCCGGAGCCGCGCCACATCAAGCGCTGCACTATTTCCAGCACCTGCGTCAACGCTGCGGCGGATACGCCTGCGCCGATGCCCGTGAGCACCACCGCCGACCAGAAGGGGACGGCGCCGGGATGCGCAAGCGTGGAGGGTATCGCATCGCCGCTGGCTGGCATTGGAGATGGCATCAATGTCAGTTATACCAGCCCCGCCTTTGCCAGCCCATCAGAGACTGCGAAGTTTGTCACAAGCTCTCAAAAATTGCCTTCTCCAGATCTTTCAACCACTTAGATAACTGCCGCGCCTCAAACCCTTGACACGGTCTGCTATTCTGAGATCGTATAAGTCTAAGTCGCTTCGCCTAAGTCGCAATCGCCGACAAGTTTTTCCGGCCGGGCAACCTTGTATTGATCGGTACTTAATTCTCTGTAAGCCGTACGGCGCCATCCAACAACCAAATCCTCCATGCTCTCAGTGTCTCCAAACTCCGCGCCCATCCCCGCGTCTCGATGCCTCTGCGTCGAACCCGTTTCTCCCTCGCAAACCAATGATTCCACTTCTCTAACCCCACAATTGGCTTCGTTCCGCACTTTTCCCGTTGGGCCCACAGAAGCCCCGCCGGCGGCAACACCGGTTCTCACCAGTCCGGCGTGTCCTATGTGTCTCCAACTCCGCGCCCATCTCTGCGTCTCAGCGCCTCAGCGTCGAAGCCCCCTCCCAACAATTGGCTTCGTTCCGCACTTTTCCCGCTATGCCCATAGAAGCCCCGATGACGGCAACGCCGGTTCTCACCCGTCCGCGTGTCCTGAGTGTCTCCAACTCCGCGCCCACCTCTGCGTTCTCAGCGCCTCAGCGTCGAAGTCCCCTCCTCCCGGAAATTTCAGATAGACTATTCATCCAGAGGTTCACATGAAGTCTTACACTCTGCTAGCGCTAGCCGCCGCCATTGCGGCTTCGTCGGCGTCCGCTCAGCCGGGCACGCTGCATCTGCTGCAACAGCCGGCCATGAATAAGAATCTGATCGTCTTCTCTTACGCCGGCGATCTTTGGAGCGTCGCGCGTCAGGGCGGGCTCGCGCAACGTCTCACTACCGGCCAGGGCGCGGAAGCTAATGCGGTGTTCTCGCCGGACGGAAACACCATAGCGTTTTCGGGCGAATACGACGGCAATGTGGATGTGTTCACCGTCCCGGTTGCAGGCGGCATTCCCAAGCGTGTGACTTACCATCCCAGCGCCGACCGTGTAGCTGGATGGACGCCCGATGGCAGCCGCATTCTGTTCCGTTCCAACCGCGCCGCCTACTCGCGATACACCCAGCTCTTCACAGTCTCGCCCGACGGCGGTTTGCCCGAAGCGCTGCCGCTGCCCATGGCCTATAACGGCGCATATTCGCCGGATGGGAAACGCATGGCCTATGAGCCGCTCGACGGCGGCCAGTTCGCCAACGAAGGCAACAATTTCGTATCGTGGAGACGTTACCGCGGCGGGCGCGCGAGTTATATCTGGGTGGTCAACTTCGCCGACTTATCCACTCAGAAGATTCCGCGTACCGATTCCAACGATTTCGACCCCATGTGGATCGGCGACAAGATCTACTTCTTGTCCGATCGCAACGGCCCCGCGACTCTCTTCCGCTACGATCCGCAATCGAAGAAGGTCGACGAGCTGATTCACAACGCCGGGCGGGATATTATCTCGGCCAGCGCCGGTCCTGGCGGAATCGTTTACGAACAATTCGGACAGATTCATATCTATGACATTGCGAGCAATCGGGAACACGCGGTACCCGTCCAGATTTCGGCCGACCTAACCGAAGTGCGGCCGCATTTCGAGAACGTGGCGCGCGAGATTCGCGAAATCAAGATCTCGCCCAGCGGCGTGCGCGCCGTGTTCGAAGCCCACGGCGAAGTCCTTACCGCTCCCGCGGAAAAAGGCGATATCCGCAACTTGACGAATACCCCGGGCGTCATGGAACGCAGCCCGGCATGGTCGCCGGACGGAATGTCGATTGCCTACTTTTCCGATGAGTCGGGCGAATACGCCCTGCATATCAAACCGCAGAGCGGCGAAGGGCAAGCCCATAAGATCGCGCTGCAGGGCAAGTCGGCGTTCTATTACAACCCCAAGTGGTCGCCGGACAGCAAGCACATCGCCTTCAACGACAACATGATGAATATCTGGGATGTCGAAGTGGCTTCCGGTAAGACGGCCAAAGTGGATACCGACTATTACTATGAGCTGGAGCGCGATTTCTCATGGTCCGGCGATTCCAAATGGATTGCGTTTTCGCGTACCTTGCCGAATCGCCTGCGCGCCGTATTTGTGTACTCGCTGGATGACGCCAAAACGCATCAGATCACCGACGGACTCAGCGACGCGCGGCGCCCGGCGTTCGACCGCGACGGCCAATATCTCTACTTCACCGCCAGCACGAATTTCGGCCCCACCTCGAGCGGTCTCGATATGACCAGCGACGAGCACGAAGTGACCAGCAGCGTGTATCTGGCCGTGCTGCCCAACAATGTGGCATCGCCGCTGGCCCCAGAGAGCGATGAAGAAAAGCCCGCGGGCGAAGCGCAGGCCGGCGAGTCGGGCGGCCGCGGTGGACGCGGCGGGCGTGGCGGTCAAGGGGGCGGCGCCGCGGCCGAGCCACCCAAGCCCGTGCGCATCGATTTCGACAAGCTCGAGCAGCGCATTCTTGCACTGCCGGTTCCCGCGCGCAATTACACCGTGCTGGCCACAGGCCGCGCAGGCAACATCTATCTGATGGAAACCGGGACGGGCGGACGCGGCGGCGGTGGCGGCGGAACGCTAATTAAGTATGACTTGAAAGCCCGCCGCCAGGAAACGCTGGCCACCAACGCTGCCAGCTTCGACCTGTCTGCCAATGGCGAAAAAATGCTGCTGCGCTTGGGCGGCGGCGGTGGTGGACGCGGCGGCCGCGGCGCCGCCACGGAAGGCGCCCAGGCCGGACCGCAGTACGTGATTGTCTCCGCATCCGCTCCGGTGAAGGCCGGCGAGGGCGCATTACGGCTGAACGACGTGGAAGTCAACATCGATCCGGCCGCCGAGTGGAAGCAGATGTATCACGAAGTATGGCGCATCGAGCGCAGTTACTTCTACGATCCGAACTTACACGGTCTTAATGTGGCGGACTCGGAGAAGTCATACGAAAAGTATCTAGATTCGCTCGGCTCGCGCGCCGACTTGAACTACATCATTCATGACATGATCGCCGAGATCACTGTGGGTCACCTGCGGGGCGGCGGTGGAACCATTCCGCAGGCTAAGACAGTTCCGGGCGGCCTGCTTGGCGCCGACTATGAGATAGCCAACGGCCGTTACCGTCTTCAGAGGATCTATAGCGGCGAAAGCTGGAACCCGCAGTTACAAGCCCCGCTGGCCGCGCCGGGGTTGAATGTGGAAAAGGGCGATTATCTGCTGGCAATCAATGGGCAGGAACTTACCGCCGGGGATGACATCTCACGGCTGCTGGAAAACACCGCCGGCAAGCGAGTTACTCTGCGGATTGGCGCCGATGCCTCAGGAGCCAATTCACGCGAAGTCACTGTCATTCCGTCGGCCACTGAGACTCAGTTACGTAATGAAGCGTGGATTGAAGACAATCGCCGCAAAGTGGACGAGCTTAGCGGCGGCAAGGTAGCTTACGTCTACATGCCGGACACAGGGCAGGGTGGACTGACTGCTTTCACGCGCTATTACTTCGCGCAGGTGGATAAGCCGGCGGCTATCATCGACGACCGCTTCAATAGCGGCGGCCAGGCCGCGGATTATGTGATCAATGTGATGAACCGGCCGCTGGAAGGCTGGTGGAGCCCACGCTATGGCGCTATCTATCGCACTCCCGCCGCGGCGATTCTGGGGCCGAAAGTCATGATCACTAACGAATTCGCGGGCTCCGGCGGCGACATGATGCCATGGATGTTCCGCCACACCAAGACCGGCACGTTAGTCGGCAAACGGACCTGGGGCGGCTTAGTAGGTCTCTCCTCGTATCCAACCTTGATGGACGGCGGGACTGTAACTTCGCCGAATTTCGGGTTCTTCAATCCCGAAGGACAGTGGGACGTGGAGAATAAGGGCGTGGCGCCGGATATCGAAGTGGAACTCGATCCTAAAGCGGTACATGACGGTCACGATCCGCAATTGGAGCGTGCCGTCGCCGTCGCACTGCAGCAGTTGAAGGAACACCCGGCGCCGGAGCCGCATCGGCCGGTGTATCCCAACTACCAGCGCCCGGTGACGACTGGGACGAAGCCGGCGGCCGGCGGGGGGCAGTAAGTACTCGTTCAAAATGCCTGCAAGCTAACGATGCGACAGGTCTCTTTTCCAATCGATAGTCACGGACGTTTTGCCATAGGTTCCGGTGATATCAAAAGGTATGATGCGTATCGAGTCCCTCTTCTTAAAGAGCGGAGTAACAGCTTTCACCACCAGTGCTTTCAGTCCCGATGTAGCGTCGGAGAGGCTGCCGCGGGTATCCAGCGTGCCGCGAAGATCGACGCGCTGGCCGGTGAAATTGTAAGTGCCGCGCACGGTCGCATAAGCTCCAGGTACGCTGAAGCTTGCGTCCTTAATGGAGGCGATGGCGTTCCGAAGCTGGATGTTGCCGCGGAGCTGCGAGAGCACTGTGCCTGCATCCTGGTCCTGCTGCTTCTTCGATTCGCCCTGGGCGCTTTCGCTGATGTGATTGATGCTATCTTGGCCGCTGGGATTGGTGAGACTGCTGCCGCTCATGCCGAATGCCAGATCCATGCCGATCTTCTGCAGGAACTTGCGCGGACCCGGCGGCCACACGAACTTGCCGGTGAGAGTCAAGTTCCCGCTCATGCCGGGTTGTCCTTTGGTGAACAGGAACAGCAGATCGTCTACCCGGCCTTTCGACACGGCCAGGTCAAGAGTCACGGTCTTGCCTTTCTGATTCTGTTTGCCGGCGATGGAGCCTCGCGCCTCAATCTGGGTGTGGCGATAGCCGATCACCGCGGGGTTCAGAGAAACGTCGCCGTTGGTTCCGTTCACCAAAGCGTCGAAGGTGGTGACAAGGGAAACAGTATGGTCGCTGCCCTCCACCTGAAAGCCGTCTACGTCGATGCTGCCCTTGGTTTGGATACTCGCGAGGGGGCCGGAAAACCTGCCGCGCGCATGGCCCGTCCCCGCGATGCCGTGGAACAGGCTTAGATCGATGTCGTCGTAAGTGTAAGAGCCGGAGACTGGCGTGGCGCCGATGTCGCTGGGATTAAACGGGCCGAATTTGCCGTCGGCGCGGATGACTCCCGGCGGTTCCGTGTTAGTAAGCGTTGCGCGATATGACATAGGTTCGCCAGAGCCGACATTAGTAATGCCGAGCCGGTCGATTTTAAGCTGATAGCTCTTGCCACCGCGTTGTTCCGGGAGGAATTCCAGCACCGCGCCATCCGCCGTAATCTTGGAAATAGCGAGTGATTTTCCGCCCGGCCCGGCATTTAGGGAAACCACGCTCTTGCCCTCCCCATCGGGGGCCTTCGGCGGGATTTGCATCCGCATCCCGAAGACGCGTACCGCGGACAGCCGCTTGGGAGAAGTGAACATCCCCGTGAGACTGCCCTGAATCACAAGTCTGTCAATGGTAATCAACGGCGGAGCTTCGCGGTGATTGCGGTGAAGGAAGCGGATGCCCTCAGCGCTGCAACCGGGAGGAAAGTACGTCTTGGTGAAGGCGCCGATCTGCACCGGCCGGCCGGAAGCTTCCTCCAGTGCGCTGCTAATCGCAGCGCGCGTGAACGGCCAATGGGTTGCTAACAGAATGAATAGGGTGACGATGACTGTGAGAATTATCGCTCCTGCGATCCATAGCGATTTACGCACGGAGATTCGCGGGGAAAAGCTGTGTTGCTCAATAAGCACGATAACGCACATGCAATTCGGTGGCCGTGCAGCACCACGGCAGCAGAACGCAGTTCACGCTTCCGGTAACGGATCTTGCGTACGGAGGGCCACGCTGCCGTAGTAGACCGTGGTCTCGTATTCGATGGTCACTCGGCCGTCTCGTTCATACTTACGGAACAGCCGCGTCATTTCCTCGATCATCGCTTCGTAGCCGTCCGCTCCCGGCAGCGGCGACCACGACGACGATTCGATGCGGCCGCGCAGCCCCTCCAAATTCAGGGGTTGCCGGTTCGGAATGCGCGCCAGACGCCAATTCGCGTGGCCGTAGAAAGCGCTGGTTTCGGCCTCCGTCGGGTGCGCCTTCTCGCGTGCGAACTTGTCCATCAACGCTTCATACTCGGCCATGAATCCGGGCGTCGCCAGCCGCTCGTTCCAGATGAGAACCACCCATACGGGGGGCTGGAGAATCCGTTGGAACTCCGCCCGCGCAGCCGCCGGTTCAAACCAGTGGAATGCCTGGCCGGCCGTGACAAAATCCATCGAGCGATCCGGCAGCGTGGTCGCTTCGGCGCGCCCGTCGACGCTGTGGAAGAGCGGCTCGCCGGAAAGCATGCGCTCGCCCGCTGCGCGCATTTCCGGGTTGGGTTCCACGCCCGTTACCTCGCAGCCGAAATCGAGAAACAACCGCGCCAGCAGCCCAGTGCCCGAACCGATGTCGGCAATCTTACAGGCCGCAGTCAGTCCGCACTGCCGTTCCAACAAGCCGAGTGTCTCGCGCGGATACGACGGCCGGAAACGGGCGTACGCTTCCGCACGCGATGAGAAGCGCTGTGTCGGATTGAGAACCGGATCGAGGCCCATACACTGATCGTAGTAGAATCACGCCATGGAAAGACAACCCCACGTCGTGGTGGTCGGCAGCGCGAATATCGATTTGACTACTTTCACCGACCAGTTTCCCCGTCCCGGCGAAACCATTTTCGGCCGTAAGTTTCAACTCGGCTTCGGCGGCAAGGGCGCGAATCAAGCGGTTGCGGCCGCACTGTGCGGCGCCAAAGTTTCCATGGTGGCGCGCGTGGGCGACGATCTTTTCGGCCCGGCGACCGTCCAGAATTTCAAGGCGCAGGGCATCGACGCCAGCCATGTTTGGATCACGCGCGGCGAGTCCAGCGGTGTGGCGCCGATCTTCGTCGATAGCGCCGGCCAAAACCGCATCCTGGTGGTGAAGGGCGCCAACGACGCGCTGACGCCCGCCGATGTGGATGCCGCGGCGCCCTTGCTGCGCCAGGCCGATTGCATTGTGTTGCAGCTCGAAGTGCCGGTGGAGACCGTTTACTATACGCTGCGATTCGCGCGGCGGAACGGCATCCGCACCATTCTGAATCCAGCGCCTGGGCAGCCGCTCGACCTGTCTGAATTGGCCAACGCCGATTACGTGGTTCCGAATGAGACTGAGGCCGAGGCGCTCAGCGGGATGCCGGTGCGAAACATCGAAGAGGCGCGGGCCTGCGCGCGATATCTGCTCGATGCCGGTGTGCGCCGCGTCATCATCACGCTGGGCGGGAATGGCGCGCTCAGCGCCAGCGCCGATGGCATGGAACACTCACCGCCGCATCGCGTGGAGCCTATGGATACCACCGGCGCCGGCGACGCGTTCATCGGCAGCTTCGCCTGTTTCCTGGGCAGTGGCATTGCGGAATCAGAAGCGCTGGCGCGCGCCAACGTGTACGCGGCGCTCTCAACGCTGAGTGTAGGCACGCAGATGTCATTTGTCACTCGCGAGCGCTTTGAGGCCGTGTGGGACAGGCCTCCTGGCCTGTCTCTCTGATGATCAAGTTGATCTGTTACCCCGGCGAAGACACGCCAGGAGGCCTGTCCCACAAATCAGCGCCGCCAGGTCGAGCGGCATCTCCGATTTCAAGATGTAGCCCGCGCGGCTGAAGAATCTTACGATCCCCAATGGCGAGACGTGAATCGGATGCCACGGGAAGAAGTAGCGCTGCACTGAGAATGGATATAGCGCCATCACTCCCGCGCCGCCATCCGTCAACATGTCGAGCAGCGGATGCGTGATGGCGCAGCCCGCCCACAGCAGCGTCAACCACGCCCAGACACGCCAGCCGTGATTTCGCGCCGCGATTGCCGCCAGCGCTCCGCAGAGTAGCAACAGGAAAAATGGCGAGTGAAAGAACCCGCGATGGCCCCAGAAGCTACGGTACGGTAGATCGAAGATCGCCATGGCGGGTGTGTCGAGGTCGGGCGCCACCGCCAGCAAGCCTGCCGTCACCGGAATCGTCCACGGCTTCAAGACCCGCCGGATGGAGCGCGATTCCATCCCAGGCAGCGCCAGCGACGCACCCACAATGAAATGCGTAATCGCGGAAGCCATAACTCCATGTTACTGAGCGATCGTACTGAGCGATGATAGTTAGCGATATGACATACCGGATGTTGGCCGCACTCAGCGCCCTCGCCTGCGCACCGTTCGCAGCGCCCGTCGGTGCGTCGTCGCAAACAGCTTCGCCGCAAACCAGGCTTGAAATCTCGTTCCCCGCTTCCTCGCACGCCGGGCCGATTACAGGCCGCGTGTTCGTGGCCATCGCCCAGAGCGATCGCACGGAACCCATCCAGCAGATCGGCTCGTACACCGGCCAGACCGCCTTCTTCGCCGCCGATATCGATCAGCTTGCGCCGGGACGCGCGGCCGCGATCGACGGCGCCACGCTGGGGTATCCCGCCGACAATTTGAAATCGGTTCCCGTGGGCGATTACTACGTGCAGGCGCTGGTGAATGTCTACACGCAGTTCCACCGCTCGGACGGCCACACCAGCTGGGCCCACATGGATCAATGGGACGGCCAGCATTTCACACGCTCGCCCGGCAACCTGTTCTGCGAAGTGAAGAAGGTCCATCTGGACCCGGCGGCAGGCTACAACATCAAGCTCGAAACCGGCAAGGTGTTCCCGGCAATCGACGTGCCTGCCGACACGAAATGGGTGAAGCGCGTCAAGATCGAAAGCAAGCTGCTGACTGCGTTCTGGGGCCATCCGTTCTACATCGGCGCCACCGTGCTGCTGCCGAAAGGCTACGACGAGCACCCCGGCGAACGCTATCCGACCATTTACAGCCAAGGGCATTTCGGGCTCGGCGCTCCCTTGGGATTCGCCGACCCGGATAGCCCCGCAGACCGCGGCGGCAGGGGCGGCGGCGCGGGCCGCGGCGGCCGGGCCAACCTCTACGAGGCGTGGAATTCGGACGACTTCCCGCGCATGATCGCGGTCACCTTCCAGCATCCTACACCTTACTTCGACGACTCCTATGCTGTGAATTCCGCCAATAACGGCCCATATGGGGACGCGCTGCTGAAGGAGCTGATTCCCTACCTGGAAGAGCATTTCCGCATGATCAAGGCGCCATACGCCCGCGTGCTCACAGGAGGTTCCACCGGTGGATGGGAGTCACTCGCTCTGCAAGTGCTGCATCCCGATTTCTTCGGCGGTACATGGACGTTCTATCCGGACCCGGTCGATTTCCGGCGCTACCAGTTAGTCAATATCTACGATGACGACAATGCGTTTTACGTGCCGGGTTTCACTTATATGATTCCGGAGCGGCCCATGATGCGCACGGCCGAAGGCCAGGTGACGCAGACCATGCGCCAGATGAGTCAACTGGAGGAAGTGCTTGGCAGCAAGGGCCGGTCGGCGCAACAGTTCGACGCTTGGGAGGCTGTCTACGGCCCTGTGGGCGAGGACGGCTACCCCCAGCCGCTGTTCGATAAACGGACCGGCAAGATTGACCGCCAGGTGGCGCTGTATATGCGCGACCACGGCTACGACCTCGGTTACTACCTGAAGAGTAACTGGCCGAAACTGGGCCCGCAGTTACAGGGCAAAATGCATCTCTATGTCGGTGACATGGATAACTACTACTTGAATCTGGCAGTCTACATGCTGGAGGATTTCCTGAAGACAACAGATTCCGGCGCGACGTTCGAATACGGACGTCCGAAGCAGGGCCACGGCTGGCAGCCGATGTCGAGCGCCGAGCTGGTGAAAATGATGGCGGCGCAGATTCAGAAAAATGCGAAGTGAGTCGCGCTGGCGCCCGCTGACGGCGGAATCACGCCCGCTGGCGAGACTCTTCTGCATCTTGCCGGAAAATGATGCATACTTCTTGCGTAAGGCATGTGAGGTCCACATGAAGAAATCGCACAGCATCACGTTGACAGTGGTGGCCGCAATGGGCATGGCCGCACGCGCGCAACAGACCCCGCCAGTGCCGGCCGCGCCGGCAGCCGCGCAGCCATGCGAGGAACGGAGAAAAGCCGCACAGGCGGCAGGAACGCCGTTTACCGAGACCTGCGGGCATGTCACTGCGGCGGCGCACGGCACAAGTCGCGGAGGCTTCGGAGCTACCGGCAAAGAGCACTCCGGCGGCGGGTAATGCGCCGGGTCGCGGCGCCGCCGCGGGCCAACTGGCAGAGTAAGGTGGAAGCGGCCGGCTTAACCTGGCATACGCCCGGTCAGTCCTATTGGAACGAGTCGGCCTTCTATGAGTTCACCGCGCTGGAAGTGGACCTTCTCGAAGCCGCTACTAACCAGCTCGAACAGATGTCGTTGGCAGCCGTGCGGCACATAATCGATAACAAACTCTACGCGCAAATGGGCGTTGCGGCCAGCGCCGTCCCTCTGGTGGAGACTTCCTGGGCGGCCGAATCGCCCTCGCTTTACGGGCGCTTCGATCTCGCCTACTACGGCGATGGTCCCCCGAAGCTCCTCGAGTACAATGCGGATACTCCGACCTCGCTGCTCGAAGCCGCCGTGGCGCAGTGGTACTGGCTCGAAGATGCGCATCCTGCAAGCGGCCAGTTCAATTCCATTCACGAGCGATTGATCGCGCGCTGGAAAGAGCTGGCCCCCGCGCTGCCCGGCGGACGCATCGATTTCTGCTCTATGAGCGATCTCGAAGACGAAATGACCGTTGCCTATCTGCTCGACGCCGCTCAGCAGGCCGGCCTCGCGGCGTCGATGTTCCCCATCGATGAGATCGGGTGGGATGGCGCCATATTCGTGGCGCCCGATGACCGGGGGCGCGACAAGCCGCTCAGCTCGGTGTTCAAACTCTACCCCTGGGAGTGGATGGTCCGGGAAGAGTTCGGCCGGCATCTCGGCGCAAGCGGCATCATCTGGGTGGAGCCGGCGTGGAAAATGCTGCTGTCGAACAAGGGGCTGCTGCCGCTTCTGTGGGAGCTGTATCCGCATCATCCAAACCTGCTGGAGGCGAGTTGGGATGCGCCGGGTGCCGGCAGGGCATGGGTCCGCAAGCCGTTACTGGGACGGGAAGGCGCCAACATCACGCTGCATCGGCCCGGAGGGGATTTCGAGACAACCGGCGAGTACGGCGCGGAGGGATTCGTGTATCAGGATCTGGCGCCGCTCAAGAGCTTCGACGGGAAATATCCGGTGATCGGAAGCTGGGTAATAGGCCATCGCGAAGGCGACGCGGCGGCGGGCATCGGCATTCGCGAATCGGACATTCCGATTACGACCAACGTTAGCCAGTTCGTGCCTCACTTATTCGACTAACGCCGGAGGTTCCGCGCCGGCAGTTGACATATAGATTATCTTCATATAGAGTATCGCTATATGGACCTGCTGCAGGGAACGCTCGACATGCTGGTGCTCCGGACGCTCCGCGCCGGCTCGCTTCACGGCTATGGAATCGCCAAGAGCATTCGCAGCGCCTCCAACGAGGCCCTCGATATTGAGTTCGGCTCGCTTTATCCCGCGTTGAAGCGGCTCGAAGCGAAAGGCTGGATTGCGTCCGCGTGGGAGACCTCCGAGCACAATCGCCGCGCTAGGTTTTACAAGCTCACCGCGGCGGGACGGAAACAACTGCTGCGGGAACACTCGAAGTGGGCCGGTTTTGTGAGCGCGGTGGGACTGATTATGGGTAAGTTGCCGGAGGTAAAAGCATGACGATCTGGAATCGCCTCAAATATCTGTGGCCGGTGCGGCGCCGCCAGGAAGAGCGCGAGATGCGCGAGGAGATGGAATCGCTCGCCGCGATTGCGCGCAGCAAGGAGCTCGGCAACCTCACGCTGGCGATGGAGGACGCGCGCGCAACCTGGGGCTGGACGTGGCTCGACAGTATTCTCGCGGACATCCGCTATTCACTCCGCGCTCTCCGCAGGCAGCCGTCGTTTGTCGCGGTCGCGGTGCTCTCACTCGCTCTCGCCATCGGCGCGAACAGCGCGATCTTCAGCCTCGCCGACGCAATGCTGCTGAGGCCTCTGCCGGTAAAGAACCCAGCGGCCGTGTTAGACGTCAGTGGCGCCACGCCCGACGATCCTTTGGAAGGCATGTCGTTCCCCGAGTACCGCGATCTACGCGAGAAGAGCCGCTCCTTCAGCGGCCTGGCCGCGTATCGCCTCACCACCCTGGCAGTGGCCGCCAGTCCCTTAGCGCCGGCGCAGATTCGCTTCGCGAGCCTGGTGAGCGACAACTTCTTTCCGGTCGCGGGCGTGAAGCCTGCAGCCGGCCGCGCGTTTCTGCGACCGCGTCGGCCCAGCCGGTTACGATGGTCAGCTACGACTTCTGGCAGCAGAATTATTCGGCGGGCTGCTCCGCGCTTGGCAGCAGCTTGCGTCTAAATGGAATCGTGTTCACGATCGTTGGCGTAACCCCCGCATCCTTCACCGGCCTTGACCGTTTCGTTCGCCCCAGCATCTTCGTTCCCCTCGCGATGGCCCAGCGCCTGGGTGGTGGCGAGCCGGCGGATCCGCTGGAGAACCGCGGACGCCACGATCTGGTTGTCAAGGGTCGATTGAGCGCGGGCGCTTCCCAGGAATCGGCGCAGGCTGAGCTTGCCATTATCGGGGACGCCCTCGAGCGCGAGTATGTAAAGACGAATCGTAACCGGCGCATGGCGGTCCGCACGGAGCTGCAGAGACGCATCCGGCAGACTCCGCAATTGCTGGCGCTCGTCAAGATGCTGATGGGGCTGGTGGCGCTCATCCTGATCGTCGCGTGCTCGAACGTAGCAAACCTGTTGCTTGCGCGGGGGCGCGCCCGTAGCCGCGAGATCGCAATCCGGCTGTCCATCGGAGCGGGGCGGACCCGCGTGGTGCGCCAACTGATGACTGAGAGTCTCATGGTGGCGATGGCGGGCGGCGTCGCCGGAATGTTGGTCGCATACGGCGGTATTCTGTTGCTGCAAACGCTTAGCGTGCCCAGCGATCCGCCGAACGTGCCGGGCGTACAGATGGATTGGCGCATCGTGCAGTGCAGCCTGCTCGCAGCGCTGGGGAGCTGTATCTTCTTCGGCCTGGCGCCGGCCTGGCAGACTGCGCGGACGGACTTCGTGAGCGCACTGAAGGCGGGCGGGGACGGCGCGTCCGGCAAGCGGCGCACCTTCGGCCGCGACGTTCTGGTGACCGGCCAGATCGCGCTCGCGATGGTAGTGCTGATTGCCGCCGGCATGTTTCTCGCGGGCTTCCGGAACATGCTGGCGATGCCGCCCGAGTTTCGCACCGACCACCTGATCAGCTTCGATACCGCGCCCGCCGTGCTGCACTACTCGCCCGAACAGACGAGGGCCTTCTACCGCCAGCTTGTCGACCGCGTTCGTACCATGGCCGGCGTGGCGGCGGTGGCGATGACCGAATCGCTGCCGCTGTCTCCCTCTCAAACCGTAGTGAGCGTAGTGCCCGAGGGGTACCAGTTCCCGAAGGGCCGCGAAAAAACCCTCGTGTTCGGCGCCGCCGTGGACGCCGGTTACTTCCGCGCCCTGAATGTCGAAATCACACGTGGGCGCGCCTTCACGGACCACGACCGCGCCGGATCGCGCCGCGTGGCGATTGTGAACCAGCAGTTTGCGAACACCTATTGGCCGGGCCAGGATCCGATTGGAAAGCGGATCCGGCTGGACAGCGCGGACGGCCCTGCCGCCGAGGTGGTCGGAGTAGCGAAGACCGGGCACTATCTGGCGGTGAATGAGGCGCCGGCCGCGTTCGTGTATCTAACCTACGAGCAAAACCCGCGCATGCGGATGACGCTAGTGGTGCAATCGGCGGGCGATGCGGGCGCACTCGCCCAGCCCTTGCGCGACGCGGTTCGATCGATTGACGGCAACGTGCCGGTATTCAACCTGCGGACCCTAGCGACGCTCTACGAAAGCCGCGTCACTGATACGTGGCCGCAGTTCTTCCAAATGGTGGGGACGATGGGATTGATCGGTCTGGCACTCGCCACGACCGGGCTCTATGGGCTCGTCGCCTACACGCTGAGCCGCCGCGTGAAGGAGTTCGGTATCCGCGTCGCCAACGGCGCGAGCCGCTGCGACGTTGTGTGGCTAGTGGAGCGCCGCGGGCTGATTCTCGGCGGCGTTCGCATCGCGATCGGCGCAACGCTCACCGCCGCGGCAGCTCCCCTGCTCGCTGCGGGCTTTCCCGGACTCGGCGTATCTTCCCCCGCAGTGTACGTGCTTGTGCCGCTGGCGCTGCTTATGGTCAGCGCGGTCGCAAGCTATGTGCCGGCGCGCCGCGCGGCGGGCCTCGATCCGCTGCGGGCCCTGCGGAACGAACAGCTTCAGAAAGGCTGAGCAACTAGCGGAACCACAGCAACTTGTTCTGGCTCGTGACTCCCGTCAGAATCTCGTCGCGATTTGTCACCGTCAGCGAGTGCAGACCATTCGATTCCACCGATCCCAGGACCTTGCCGGTCTTACGGTCCACTTTCACGATCCACCCCGGCGAGGGAACCGGCGTATCGATGGGCTGCATCGACGCCCAGATCGCGCCGCCGCTCGCACGCACCGAATAGGTGCGGCCCAGCGGCCACTCGCCGAGAAATTTCCCGTCGAGATCGAACTTCTGCACGCGGCCGTTCTCCCGGTCCGCGACATAGATGATATTGTCCCGATCGATAGTGATTCCGTGCGGCAGCCGAAACTGGCCCGGACCGCTGCCCGCGGTTCCCCATTGACGCACCCGCTTGCCGTCCGGAGTATATTCGAGAACCCGCGCGTTGCCATAGCCATCGGCGATAAACAGGCGGCCATGCGGTCCAAAGGCGATGTCGGTAGTGCCCACGAAGTGGCTTCTCCGCACTGGCGGCTGCTCTCCTACATCGATCTGCAACAGCTTTTGCCCTTCGGGTGTGAATTTCAAAATCGTGGAGCTCTCGGCGTCAGTGGTCCAAACGTTGCCCGCCGGATCGATCCGTATGCTGTGCGGGATTTTGTACAGGCCCTTGCCCCAGCTCCTTAGCACATGGCCCTCGCGATCGATCACCACCACGGGGTCGGCCTTTTCGCCGCGCTGCAGAAGGTAGATATTTCCCTTGCGATCGACGTCCACCCAGGAGATCATCCCCAGTTCCCATCCCTCGGACGGCGCATGGACCGACAGCTCGGTACGATGCAGGATCGCCTGTGGCGCGGCGTCTAGAAGCGCACGCAGACGCGCGGTAGCCTGCGCTTTGGCCGCGCTGTCAGGACTCTGTACGACAGGACTCTGCGCGACAGGACTCTGCGCGACAGGAGTCTGCCCAGCCAGCGTCAACGAAATCAACCACACAGCGGATTTTGTCATATTCAGTTTCACGTACTTCTCCCGGGATTAGCTACCGATATTCTACGCGGATTCTCTTCACCGCACCCTCAAGAGGGTTTATGCTCTGGAAGTGACGTTTATGAAAAAGAACTCGCCCTCGCCGAAGTTGGCCGTCATCCTTCTCGCCGCCTCCGTCGTGACCATATCCGGATGTAACAGCGCGCAGCCGCTGTCATCGGGCATCGATGTTGCGGGAATGGATAAGTCCGTCAGTCCCGGCGACGACTTCAACGCTTACGCTAATGGCGCGTGGATGAAAGCGACTCCCATCCCCGCCGACAAGGCCAGTTACGGCGTCGGCTCCGTGCTGGCCGATGAGACCCGCAAGCGCCTCCTCGCGCTGATTCAGGAATCCGTCAATGCCGGTTCGGCGACCAACAACGACGCCCGCAAAGTCGGCGATTTCTATGCGAGCTTTATGGACGAAGCGGCCATCGAGTCGAAGGGCATCGCTCCCCTCAAGCCGGAACTCGACAGCATCGCCGCCATTAAGGACCGCCGGGATCTCTCCCGCGTCCTCGGCGCTCAACTGCGCGCCGATGTGGACGCCCTGAACAACACCAATTTTGAGACCGGCAACCTCTTCGGCGTCTGGATCACCCAAGGACTCACCGATCCATCGCACAGCTATCCCTATCTGCTCCAGGGCGGCCTCGGCATGCCCGATCGCGATTATTACCTCTCCACCAGTCCCCACATGACCGGGCTGCGCAAGCAATATCAAGCACACATTCAAGCAATGTTCCAACTCGCCGGCTTCGACAAGCCAGCGGAGCGCGCAGCCCGCGCCTTCGCGCTCGAAATGAAGATGGCCGGCGTGCATGCCACGCGCGTCGAATCGGAAGACGTGCACACCGCGGTCCAATGGAAGCGCGACGATCTCGCCGCCAAAGCGCCCGGTCTCGATTGGCCCACGCTGCTCACCGCGGCCGGTTTGAATGACGCACCCGTCTTCTTCATCTGGCACGCCAAGGCCGTCCCCGGCCTGTCCAAGCTCGCCGCAACCGAATCGCTCGACTCCTGGAAAGACTGGCTCGCGCTCCACGCTATTGAGAACTCCGCCGCATTCCTTCCCAAGGCCTTCGTGGACGAGCGCTTCCATTTCTACGGCCAGGCTCTCAGCGGCGTTCCCGAGCAGCGTCCGCGTTGGCAGCGCGGCATGGATTACACCAGCGGCGCGCTCGGAGAAGCCGTCGGCAAGCTCTATGCGCAGCGTTACTTCCCAGCCGATACCAAAGCCAAAGTGCAGGCGATGGTCGCCGACCTGGTCACTGCCTTCGGCAAAAGGATCGACGCGCTTACCTGGATGGCTCCCGGGACCAAGTCCCAAGCCAAGGCGAAGCTAGCCACGCTGAAAGTGGGCGTGGGCTATCCGGACCGCTGGCTCGATTACTCCGGCCTCGAAATCGTCGCAGGCGACGCGCTCGGCAATGCGCAGCGCGCCGAGCTCTTCGATTATCACCGCCAACTCGCGAAACTCCACGAGCCCGTCGACCGCGGCGAATGGTGGATGACCCCGCAGACGGTGGATGCCGTCAATCTCCCTCTGCAGAACGCGCTGAACTTTCCCGCGGCTATCATCCAGCCGCCATTCTTCGACGCCAATGCGGATGCGGCTCACAACTATGGCTCCATGGGCGCCATCATCGGCCACGAGATCAGCCACAGCTTTGACGACCAGGGCAGCCAGTTCGACGCCGAGGGCCGCCTTGCCAACTGGTGGACCAAGGAAGATATGGATCACTTCAAGGCCGCCGGCGAAGCTCTGGCCGCGCAGTTCGATGCCTACAAGCCGTTTCCGGATCTCTCCGTCAACGGCCACCAGACCCTCAGCGAGAACATCGCCGATGTGGCCGGCCTCCTCGCCGCATATGATGCCTACCGGCTCTCCCTCCACGGCGCCACAGACTCCGTGAAGGATGGCTTCACCGGCGACCAGCGCTTCTTCATCAGCTTCGCCCAGAGCTGGCGCTCCAAAACCCGCGATGAACAACTGCGCAAGCTGATCGCCACTGACGGCCACGCCCCTGAGCAATACCGCGCCGTGACCGTTCGCAACCTGGATGCCTGGTATCCAGCTTTCTCGGTAACCGCTCAACAAAGGTTGTATCTCGCGCCCCAGGATCGGGCCCACATCTGGTGACATTGCGACCCCACTCTAGATTACGAACCGAGGGGGCGAGGCCGATTTGATATCATCCCTAAGGCAAGCGGCCATGAACAAACGATCCTTCCTTAGAATGCTCTCGACAACCTTCGCGAGCCCTCTCGTCGCGCCCATCTCCGCCTGGATGGCGAACCAGAAGCTGACTAACTGGGCCGGCAACATCTCTTACAGTACGGACCGCCTGCGCGAGGCTGCTTCGGTCGAGCAGGTCCAGTCATTGGTGCGGGCGCAGGACAAAGTCAAGGTGCTCGGCACGCGCCACTGTTTCAACTCTATTGCCGACAGCCGTTACAACCTGCTATCGCTGAAACCGATGCACGAGGCGGTTGCGATCGACCCGGACGCGCGCAAGGTGACAGTCGATGCCGGCATCACCTACGGCCAGCTCTGCCCATACCTTGACAGCAAGGGCTTCGCGCTGCACAACCTGGCTTCGCTCCCCCACATCTCGGTTGCTGGAGCCTGCAGCACCGCCACGCACGGCTCGGGCGAAAAGAACGGCAACCTCGCCACCGCGGTCTCCGGCCTCGAGATGATCACTGCGGCAGGCGACCTGGTGAAACTCTCGCGCAATGCCGACGGCGAGGTCTTCCGGGGAGCCGTGGTCGGGCTCGGCGCTCTCGGCGTGATCACCCGGATCACCCTCGATATTCAGCCAACCTATGCGATGCGTCAGTACGTATTTGAGGACCTGCCGCTCGCTCAGATGAAGGACCACTTCGATGCCATTGAGGCTAGCGGGTACAGTGTCAGTCTGTTCACCGATTGGCAGAAACAGCGTTTCAGCGAGGTTTGGATCAAGAGCCGGGTCGGCGACGGGCAGGCATTCGCGGCGCCCCAGGAGTTCTTCGGGGCCAAGCTGGCAGTCCGGAACCTGCACCCGATTGCCGAGCTTTCCGCCGAGAACTGCACCGAGCAGATGGGCGTGCCCGGCCCCTGGTACGAGCGGCTGCCCCACTTCCGCATGGGCTTCACTCCGAGCGCCGGTAAGGAGCTGCAGTCGGAATACTTCGTGCCGCGGCGCAACGCGGTGGACGCGATTCTGGCCGTGGAGCGGCTGCGCGACCAGGTTACTCCGCACCTGCTGATCTCGGAGATCCGCACCATCGCAGCCGACGAGCTATGGATGAGCACCTGCTACCGGCAGCCGAGCGTGACAATCCACTTCACCTGGAAGCCGGACTGGCCTGCGGTCAGGCGCCTGCTTCCCGTCATAGAAAAGGCCCTCTCGCCATTTCAGCCCCGCCCTCACTGGGGCAAGCTGTTCACGCTGCCCCCTGCTGAGGTCCGGTCGAGGTATGAACGGCTGGGGCAGTTCATCGAGCTGGCGGCGAAATACGATCCGAAAGGGAAGTTCCGCAATGACTTCCTGAACACTTACGTTTTCACGCACTAACTATAAGGTTGCGAAGATCCCTATGATCGGATGGGACCACTTACGGCAAGACGTCCGTTACGCGATCCGTAGTCTCAGCAAGACTCCCTCGTGGACGGTGTTAGCCGCCCTCACTGTCGCGCTGGGAATCGCTGGCACGGCGACCATGTTTAGCATCGTGAATGCGGTTTTGCTGCGGCCGCTGCCGTTTTCGCAGCCGCATCAGCTTTATTGGGTCGGCGAACTGCTATTCAACTTCAAGCAGGAATTTGCGATCGCCGGAGACTACTTCACCATGCGGGAACAAACGCAAGCGTTCAGTCAAATGGCTGCGTTCAGCACCTCGGGCGTCAATTGGACTGGAACGGAGCGGCCGGATCAACTAACTGTCTCCCGCGTAACTGCCTCTTTCTTCTCTCTGCTTGGAGTCCCGCCGCTTCGCGGGCGCGTATTTCGCGCCGATGAAGATGTCCCGGACGCCAATCTGACCGTGATGCTCAGCTATGCCCTATGGCAGCGCCGGTTTGGCGGCGATCCCGCCATTCTCGGAAAGACCATCCGGCTGGATCGACAGCCCGCGCTCGTAACCGGGATCATGCCGCGGCGATTCGATTTCCCCAAGGGCACTGAACTATGGATGCCGTTCCGGCTGAATGAGGCCGAACAACGGCAGCGCCAGAGATTTGCGATCGTCAACATCGTGGCTCGCGCAAGAGACGATATATCGGCTGCGCAAGTCGCAAGCGAGATGCACCGGCTCACTCCTATCGTCGAAAGCGAGTACCGTGCCAACGGGTCTGGCGCGGATGCGAAGCTCTTCGCAAACCCGCTCCAGCAGCGGCTGGTCGGCCAGATCCGGCCGGCGATTCTCGTTTTGGCCGGCGCCGTCGTGTTGATGCTTGGGATCGTGTGTTTCAATGTGGCCAACCTGATGCTCGCGCGTGCCTCCGGACGCCGCCGCGAGATCGCGATTCGGGTTGCGCTTGGCGCTCCGCGTCAGCGGATCGTCAGTCAGCTGGTCACCGAAAGCGTGTTCGTATCTCTGCTGGGCGGCGCTCTCGGAATCGCTTTTACCAACATCATCGTCGGCATTTTGAACTCGTCCCGTCCGCTTGCTCTCGCGGGATTTCCGGAAGTCTCGGTCGATGCCGCGACCATTGGCTTCACGTTTGGCCTCAGCCTCCTGATCGGCGTCATTTTTGGCTTGGCGCCGGCGGTCGGCGCGCCTGGCTTCTCCCTGCGCGAAGCGCTGCAGCAAGAGAGCCGGAGCGCCGCCGGCAGCCTGAGCTTGCGGCGCCTGCGGCAAGGTTTGGTGGTGGCGCAACTCGGCGCATCTTTAACGCTCTTGATCGGCTCGGGGCTGCTGGCGAAAAGCTTTCTGAAGCTGCGAGACACTGACCCTGGGTTCCGTCCCGATCGAGTGCTGACTGCCAGAATCAACCTGGCGGGTCCAAGCTACTCATCGCGTCAGCGGCAAATCGAATTCTACGAAAGGGTTCTGGAGAAACTGCGCGCTGCGCCCGGCGTAGTTTCCGCCGCTGTGACAACCAGCATTCCATTCAACGGCGACGGGTTGCCGAACTCGGCGGTTTTTCGGATTGAGAATCATCCAGCCGCTGCGCGCGGTCAAGAGCCTCAAACCAGCCTGATGGCGGTGAGTCCGGATTTCTTCAACACGCTCTCCATCCCCCTGCTGGAAGGCCGGCTGCTCGACGCCCGGGATCGCGCCGGTTCCCCCGATGCCATTGTGGTGAACCAGGCGTTCCGGCGCAGGTTCTTTCCTAACGAAGATCCGGTTGGCCATCGCATCCGTATCGGCATAACGGATGACTCTGTTTGGCTCCAAATCGTTGGGGTTGTGGGCGACATTCACCAGAACGGATTGGATCGTGACGCTGAGCCGTGGTTCTATCAATGCTACTTTCAGGGCCAGATCGATTTTCTACAACGCATGGGAATCTTGATCCGCACCTCGTCCGATTTTCCTTCCTTGCCTTCGATTGTTGCGCGGCTGGTCGCGTCGATTGATCCCGACCAACCCGTTTATGATGTCAAGACAATGGACCAGCGGCTCGCCGACTCGCTGGCCTCCCGGCGTTTTAATGCGGTCTGGATCGGATGCTTTGCAGTGGCCGCGATCCTGCTCGCCGCGATCGGCGTGTACGGCGTCATGTCCTATCTGGTGACGCTCCGCACTCAGGAAATGGGCATTCGCCTGGCGCTGGGCGCACGGCCCGGGCAAGTTCTTCGTTTGATCGTCCGCGAAGGGCTCGTGTTGGCAGTTGCCGGCAGCGCAGTCGGGCTGGCCGGAGCATTCGCGCTGAGACGCTTTCTATCGTTGTTGCTGTTCGGCGTGAGCACTCTCGATCCAGCCATCTACTCCGGATTCACGGCCGCGCTCTTGATCGCGGTGCTCGCGGCATGCTATGTTCCCGGCCTGCGGGCTGCCCGAGTCGATCCAGTGACCTCGCTTCGCCACGATTGAGACTGCCGGCCGCTTCGGGCATATGGTGAAGCGCGCGCGCATCTGGCGACCGGTAATCTCGGCGCCTCAACTTGGAGAGAGCCGCGTGGCGAAGCCTTATGGAGCCGGGGCGTCATCATGGCGATTCCCGCAAGCCGTGACGATCAAGGCGAAGATCGCCAGAGTGGAAAGCGCCACGCCAATGTGAGACCCATGCGCCGGAGTCATTACTGCTTACCGAACGCCTGCCCGTGGTACTTCGCATAACCATATTGACCACGGCGCGGAGGTAGTGGCGTAATTCTTCGACAGTAGGTGTGTTCGGCATCCGACAGAAACTCCCAGGGGGATCGGGCGCCAGAGCGATGCTCATTCGCGGCCGGATTATGGGCGCCAATGGCGAGGCGGCCGTAGCCAACTTCACAGTTGCCGCGATTGCTCAGTACGACGATCATAGGGTCCGGCAACTGCATCTCCGAAAGTTCGGGCTGCCAGTTCGGCGCACCGTCGACTTGTCACTCACGATCTGAACCGGCGGATGGCCCTACTTAGGTAGAATCTTAATCTAACGCCTATGTGGGCCCAGGGTACTGCCCCTACACTCTGCCGGTCTTTCACCAGTAAGGTTCCGTTGAACTATGAAGCTGCCGATGATCCTTTTGATGCTCGCCGCGAGCGCGTACTCTCAAAGCACGCAAGTGAAGGCGTGCGCCGTCCTCACTGCCGCGGCCACCGCGTCCGACACTGAGCGCATTCAACAAGCTCTGAATCTCTGTAGTCCTGGAAAGGCAGTCATTCTCAAGAGCGACGCGGGCAACCAATTCTTTCAGTCGGCTCCGCTGATTTTGCCGCGCGGCGTAACGCTATTCATCGACCGCGGCGTTACTCTCTACGCTTCGCGTAATCCGCGCGATTACGATCTGGCGCCGGGAAGCTGCGGCGCAGCGCCCCGTGGTAACGCGGCCACATGCAAGCCGTTCCTCTACGCGTATCAGGCCGCGTACAGCGGCGTCGCCGGCGCGGGTGCGATCGACGGGCAAGGCGTCGCTTCGGAACTTGTCTCCAGTTACGAATCGCAGGGATTCAAGATCGCCGGAGTCACTTTGCGCAACGCCGCGGGCGTTCACGCTGCCATCTTCAAGACCATCGGACTTACAGTCTCCGGCCTAAAGATCGAATCGCCCGAAAACTCCGCTGCCTCCGCCGGATTGCTGCTGAGCAACGCCGTGAGCGCTACCGTCGACGGCCTGTGGATTCGCGCGCCAGGCGATGCGATCGCGCTGAAGGCCAGCATCCTCGGCGCCACTTCGAGCGTCGCCATTCGCGATGCGCATATCTTTGGCGGGCGCGGCATCTCCATCGGCGACGACATGTATGGCTCGGTTCGCGACGTAAGCTTCGACGGCGTGTCCATCGACGGCGCACGCGCGGGCTTCACCTTCAACTTGAAGGGAACGCAGGGCGGCGAGGCGCGGCAAATCCATGCGAGCCATATTTGCCTGCGCGATGCGGCGGAACCGGTCATGTCACCGCCGGCGGGCCGCGACATCGCGATCGCGCCCTCATCGGCGGGCTGTCAGAACCCGGGGTTCGCTTCCGCGCCGCAACCTTCGTTCACCGTGGATCTATCCACTGTCTCCGCTCCGGGGAAGCAACGGTCGATCACCGTGGCGCCGGGCGGTTCCATCCGACAGGCCGTGGACGCGCTTCCTCTTTCCGGAGGCGACATCACGGTACAGCCCGGAACCTATCGCGAAGTGGTGACCATCCGCAAACCGCATGTGCACCTGCACGGCGCGGATGCCGATCCGGCGAAGACCGTCATCGTTTATAACAACGGCGCGACCAACTCGGGCGGTACCTTCAATAGCAGCACGGTCTTCGTGGAAGCCGACGACGTGACTATAGACCACCTCAGCATCGTGAACGACCTGGGCGCCGGCAAAGGCCAGGCGGTGGCGCTGCACGTGACGGCCGACCGCGCCATCTTCCGCAACCTGCGCATCACCGGAGCGCAGGACACGCTGTTTGCCGCGAGCCGCTATTGCTACGGCGACTATGGCCCGTGCGTGGCGGCGCGCCAATACTTCGCCGATTGCTACATCGAAGGCAACACCGATTTCATCTTCGGCGATAGCATGGCCGTTTTCGACCGGTGCGAGATCCACGGCATAGATACGGGAAGCGTGATGTACACGGCGCAGAGCCGGCACACGGCGGAGCAGACGGATAGCGGCTATATCTTCGACCACTGCCATCTGACAGGGAAGCCGCGCGGCAGCGGCGCGATCTCTCTGGGACGTTCCTGGCGCCCGTATGCGACGGTGGTTTTTCTGCAAGCGCAGATAGACGCGCCGGTGACTCCGGAGGGCTGGACGGAATGGGAGCGTTTCGGCAAGCCCACGCTGCCTACGGCGTTCTATGCGGAATACGAGTCGGCCGGGCCCGGCGCGGACGCGAAGGATCGCGAGCGGTACTCGCATCAACTTACGGCGGCCGAGGCGGAGCACTGGTCGCCGCGGAAGTTCCTCGCGGGGAAGGATGGATGGAACCCCTAATTGCCGGCCAAGTCAAATGATGGGCTCGAGGTTGCCTCAGTTCTTTTGCTCGGGAAACTTGAACCCGACATAGGTGCCCGCACTGATGCCCATGAGTCCGAGCAGGGTGGCGCTGAAGTCTGGCATCAGCAGATCGGTATAGGCTGAGATGACAAAGATCATTCCGAAAACAATGGTCCAGACGAACATCTGAAAGCGGTGGAAGCTAAGTCCGTTCGCGTCCGAAAGCAAGTCGTTCAGCCAGGTAGTGTGCAGCGGGGTGCTGAGTTGTTTGTCCAATTCCGCAATGCGGTTGGTGATTTGGACAGAGCGAACCGCAGTCGGCGGCGGGACGCTTGCCGCCTCAATCTGTAACTGCGCCTTTTCGGCCGCCATGGTGGAATTCTTGCTGGAATCCACGGTCGCGCCAGCCATGGCCGTTCCTGCGGCGATCCCCATCAGGCCGAGAGTGCCGGCGGTAATGGTGTCGAAATTCCAGGTGACCATGAACAGAAACAGGTAGGCGGCGAGTATGATGAAGAACCACCATGCCATCTGACATCGCCCCAAGCTGAAGGCAACCTCGGCGCCAGCGGGGGCGTCCGGCGGGATAGTGCCGGACTCTCGCAGCATGGAACTCTTCTTCGCGGCATATGAGAAGAAGCCCACGGCGACCAGAAACAGAATGCCCCATGCCGCAAGCCAGTCCGTATGCAGAACTGTCAGCTGGAAGTCGTTCCACTGAGTAGGAACGGGCGGTCTCCCGGGTAATCCGACACTCAGCACCAGAGAGACGGGCGCTAACCCCGGTCGGCTTAGGATCGGCTTCCACGCATCCTGATTGTCAGTGGTCCGCTGAAGCTGAAAGACCAGCATCCCCGGATACTCTTCCACCCCAAAGACGCCTTTCATCTCCTGTCCATTCAAAAAGAGAACAGGCTTAGCGTTCGCGGCCGCCGCCGCATTCATTAGTGTGTCCAGGTGTTCCACCTGTACCTGGATGCTTTCCCGCAGTGCGCCGCCTTTGGTTGTCCGGCTCGCGCCGACAGTGACGCCATCGAGTGAAGGCGGAGTTTGGGAGTAAGCAAACGACACCGAGAACATCAAGGCGATGCAAGCCGGATAAGTCGAACGTAAGATCATAACCGCCTCCTGAGAATGTCTCAAATGTTACCAGATCGTCCTATCATACACAGGCATGCCATGTTCCGGCCGCTGTCTCCGCTCTCCGATATACTGAAACCCATGAGACCCAGTTTGTCCGCGTGCGCGCTGCTGGCCTGCCTTGCAGCCATGGCCTCCGCCCAGGGCGTGCCGGATGCGCGGCCCATTTTCAACGTGCTCGATTACGGCGCCAGGCGCGATAGCTCGGGTTCGGCTTCTTCAACCGCCGCGTTCCGCGCCGCCATTCAGGCGTGCGCCAAGGCCGGCGGCGGGACGGTCTTCGTTCCCGCCGGGCATTACGTCTCGGGCGCGATCGAGCTGGTCAGCAACCTGACGTTCTATCTGGACAGCGGCGCGGTGATCCGGTTCGCGGCCAATCGCGAGGAGTATCCGATGACGCCGGGGCGTTTCGAGGGTACGGAAATGCGAACCCCCGCGGCCATGATCGGCGGCCATAACCTGGAAAACGTCGCCATCACGGGGCACGGAACCCTGGTGGCCGATAACTCCGAATGGCGCCAGCTGGTGGGCCAGCCCGCGTACCGCAGCGCTTTGAACGAGGTTCTGGCGCTGATCGAGCGCAATCAGCCGGTTCCGGAAGAGAAGCGGCAGGCCTCGGAAATGGCTCTGCGGCCGGATTTCATCCGCCCCGTGGAAAGCAAGAACGTGCTCATCGAGGGCATCCACATCTTGAGCTCGCCGATGTGGGTGCTGCACATTCTCTATTGCGAGAATGTGGTGATTCACAACGTGATTGTCGAGAGCTTTCCCGGCGCCAATACCGACGGTGTGGATATCGATTCCTCGCGCCACGTGCGCATCTCCGATTCCTACTTCGACACCGGCGACGACGCCATCTGCATCAAGTCGGGCAAAGACGCCGACGGGCTGCGCGTCAACCGCATTACCGAAGACGTGGCGATTACGAACTGCACGATCCACCGCGGGCACGGCGCGGTAGTGCTGGGTAGCGAAACCTCCGGCGGCATCCGCAACGTGGTGGCGAGCAACATTGTCGCGCAGGGAACCGACCGCGGCATCCGCATCAAGAGCACGCGTGGCCGCGGCGGTCTGCTGGAGAATATCCGGTTTGACAATTGGGTGATCGAAGACACGCCTTACCCCGCTATTGAAGTTACTAACTATTACACGCGCGCGCCGGAGGAGCCAGTGTCGGCGCGCACGCCGGTCTTTCGCAACTTCGCCATCAGTCACGTCACTATCAACCGGTGCAAGACAGCGGCGAGCATCGAGGGGTTGCCCGAGATGCCGGTGGAAGGCTTGCGCCTTACCGACATAGTGGCCAACGCCAAGGAAGGATTGCGCGCCTTCAACACCAATGGCCTGGAACTGCATAACGTCCGCATCGACGCCGAGAGCGGCGCGGCGTTTCTGATTCGCGATGCAGCTAACCTGGACATGGACGGCGTTCAGACCCGCGCTCCGAAGGCGGACGCCCCCGTGGTGCGGCTCGATCGCGTGAAGGCCGCCTCACTGCGCAACAGCATCGCGTGGCCGGGCACCGGAGTGTTTCTCTCGTTAGCGCCGGAAGCCAAGGTGACTTCGACCGCGAACGATCTGAGCGCCGCTGCGACGCCTTCGAAGACGGAGAGCGCCGACTATTGGAAAGGGATCAAGACGCCGGATAAGTAGCTTGCCGAGACACCTTTCCCACTTACTGCTGCTAAGACATGCGGGTCGCCGAAGACGACAGGCCGAGGGCCTGTCCTACTTTACTTTACCGGGACGGTTAGTGAGCCTACCTGGTTGGACCGGGTATCTACGATTATCATTCGTATTCGATGAACGCCGTCGGGGGTTGGTAACTCCTCAGTAAGTGGGATTCCGTCTTTGGCGACACTGTCGTATTGCTGGGCGTTCCAATCTAACGCGAGAGTTGCAGGCTTGGCTAGTTGCTTTGGGCCTTCCGCGGTAAGGCCGGCATACACCGCGGCTAGCTGGCCGGAGTAGCGGTTGTTCTGTTGGACAATTGTCAGACTGGATGGATCGATCTGCAACTGAATGCGGACAGTGTGCGGGCCGGCTCCGGGAGTTACTGTGGCGCGCAGGCCAATCGCCGATAAGTCGGAATTGCCGGCGGCGGCGACCTGCATCAGCCGGTTTGTGTTATCCACCGGCGGGATGGCTATATACCCTTGTTCGAACTGAAGCTGGGCGCCTTTGCGCGCACAGGTCAGCTTAACCTTATGGTATTTGCCGTCCCAACTTTTAGGTGCAGGCTGGTAAGCGAGGGTATAACTCAAATGCATGGCCTGCAGCGCATCCGGGATTGCCTCTTTCGTCCCGCCGCTGGCGTAGGAGCGGCCTGCAGTCATAGCGGCGAACTGATCGAGCGTCTCCTTGACCAGCATGCGGTCTCCGCCATCCACGTTCCACTCATCCACCGGATAGAGGGAGACGCCAAGCGCGTCCAACTGGTCTGCCAAGTAGCGCACTACCGGAGCGAAATCGACAAAGTTCCCGGTGCAAGGAGCGGTCACATTCCACACCACAATGTTGCGGCACAGGCCGCCGAAGTTGGCCTGCACCGGGAAGCCATTGGTGATCCAAACTACATTCTTGCGGCCAGGCAGAGCGGAGAGCTGGCCGCCCAGATCGCTGAGGACCTTGAAGGTAGTGATGACCCGAACGCCGATGTCGCGATCGTCCACGGGCCGGAAGCCATAGACCTTCTGAATCGCAGCTTCGAGCAACGGCCTAGTCTGGCTGGTCCAGTTCTGGTCGGGCGCGGCCGCCTCGGCTCCACGCTCGGGCATAGGATGAATGGGATACAGCGCGCCGTCGTTGGTCAACAGGTACAGGTAGACATTGCCTGGAGATTCTACTTTCGCCAGCGCCTTCACGAGTGTGATCACCATGTACTCACGGTCGGTGAAGGAGCCGTTCAGCAAATCGAAGAGGATGACGGTCACACCCATCGGGGTTCCGGGCGGCCGGTTCGTGTACTCATGCGGACCCGGCGCCGCTTGGGCCGGATGTTTGCCATCATTCACGCGGAACATCACGATGGGTTGGGACTTGCCATCGTCCTGGACCTGGAAATCTTCGGCTTTGAGGCCAGTGACGACCTGACCTTGTTTATCCGTCGCCACGACATTGAGGCTCACCACCCGGGGTTGGGCCGCCGCACGCCAGGCGCACACTATGAAGATGGCCGCCTGAACGATAAAGCTCTTCATCATTCTATATTTGCAGTATTTCATGGTCACTGGGAATAGCCCTTTTGGACGGTTACAAACAATACAATACCGGGCGCCATTACGCCGCCGGATCGGCCGAAAGAGTCGGCCACTTACTATGGCCGGGTTGAGAAGACTCGGCTGGGTTGAGCTGACTCCGCTGGGTTGAGCTGACTCGGTTGGGTTGAGATGACTCCTCGGACGGGATTACTCTATACCTGATGCCCACTAAGCGCCGGACCTTTCTCAAAACGGTGACTCTTGCAGGCGCCGCCACGCAGGCCGCCGCGCAAACTACTGCCCCGGCGGCGGCCGCGCCAGCATCGCAGGCAGCGTCGCAGGTTAGTCCCGAGATCGCGTTCCCCCGCGTCTTTAGCGGCCGGCGTCTCACCGCTATCGCCTTTCCGCTGGGCGGCGTCTGCGCCGGGTGTATCAGCCTGGGAGGCCGCGGGCAGCTTCGCGATTGGGAGATCTTCAACCGCCCCGACAGAGGCAACGCGCCGTCCTATGCCTTCCCCGCCATCTGGGCGCAGACCGGGAACCGCAAGCCGGTCGCCCGAGTGCTGGAATCGCGCATCCAGCCA